>NZ_JBFTRT010000041.1:0-37683 GCF_056399685.1 Pedobacter sp. 01N416 | reverse complement strand
ACTCCATATTCAACATCACCTCTTTTGAAACTAAAAAGCTTGAAACCCCAGGCATCAAAAAATAAATAAAACTTTTCTACTTTAATACCAAATGCCCTGGCTGCCAAGAAATGCCCTAATTCGTGTAATATTACCAATAAAGACAATCCGAGCAGCAGCTGCCCCGCCATAATCAATCCATTCATATTCTCTTATAAAATTTTATGTTAGATGTTAAACTATACTTTTTGTTACTAATTCGCCGGCTAAGATACGGCTATGTTTGTCAGTTTCTAAATAATCACTCAATTGTGGTTTTTCAACAAAACTGATTTCTTCCATACACTGTTCAATAACCTCGCTCATCTGCAGAAAACCGATTTTGTCCTTCAAAAATGCTTCAACAACAATTTCATTCGCAGCATTTAAAATACAAGGCATATTCCCTCCTTTTCGTAAAGAAGTGAATGCCAGGTCTAAATTCCTGAATGTTTCCATGTCGGCTTTTTGAAAGCTAAAGTTTGGATAATCTAGGAAGTTAAAACGTTTAAAATTGTTTTTTAGCCTATCGGGATAATTTAAAGCGTACTGAATAGGCAGTTTCATGTCCGGAACACCCATTTGTGCTTTCATAGATCCATCGGTAAACTGAACAATTGAATGAATGATAGATTGAGGGTGAACAATTACATCAATCTGATCTACATCAAGGTTAAACAACCATTTTGCTTCAATTACCTCCAGGCCTTTATTCATTAGGGATGCAGAATCGATCGTGATTTTTGCACCCATCACCCAGTTGGGATGTTTTAAAGCCTGCTCTTTCTTTACTGTAGATAAAAAATCTTTTGTTTTGCCTAAGAATGGTCCGCCCGAAGCTGTTAAATAAATCTTTTCGATTGAATGCTGCTCCTCGCCTACCAAACATTGAAATATTGCYGAATGCTCTGAATCGACCGGTAAAATTTTAACCTGATGTTCCGTTGCCAGTTGTGTAATCAGTTCGCCGGCTACCACCAAGGTTTCTTTGTTGGCCAAAGCAATATTTTTTCCAGCCTTAATGGCAGCAATAGTAGGTTTTAATCCTACGGAGCCCATTAATGCCGTTAATACCATATCACTATCATCATAGGCCGCAACTTCTGACAAGGCGGCTTCGCCTGCCAAAACTTTAATATTTAGCGCAGACAAAGCAGTTTTAACTTCGCCGTACTTGCTTTCATCACAGATTACAACAATGGCTGGCTTAAATTCCATCGCCTGTTGAATAAGTAATGCCGAATTCTTTAGTGCAGATAATACAACAACTTTAAATGTTGTGGGATGATCCCTTACCACTTCTAGTGCTTGTGTACCTATACTTCCTGTAGAACCTAATATGGTTATTCTTTTCAAATCGTTTTTAATATCGTAACGCTTAAGGTTAAATTAAGCATTTTATTCATTCATTTTATCGTTCACCCGCTTTTGTCATTCTGAAAAGCATCTGTTGAGTAATCGTCATCTCGACTGCGTTGCATTTCGCTCCAATGCTGTGGTTCGTGTCTCCACGAACTACTTTTCCTCATTTCGTTTCGTGAGGACACAAACCGAGGAAGATTAGTTAAACAATATACCTCTCCAACCCATCCGCCAATTTCCGATCATTACTCAAGCGTGGCACTTTATTCTGTCCGCCTAACTTTCCTTCACTTTTCATGTAGTTAACAAAAGCATCTTTTTGCAAAGTACGTATAATCAATGGCTGAAGGATGTTCCCTTCAATCAGGTCAAAGTAATAAATATTTTTCTTTTGCAAAGCCTCATCAACCTTTTTGCTGAAAGCTGTCATGTCTTTTGGTGCAGACGAAAACTCTACAAACCACTCGTGATAAGGCAATTGACCGGCTTCCGGATTAACCTGGGGCGCAACTGTAAATTCTGTAATTTCTACCTGTTCTTCATTGGCCACGCTCAAAATTGCCTGTTCTACCTCTTCTCCTATTACATGTTCGCCAAAGGCAGATATAAAGTGCTTAATCCGTCCGGTTACCACAATTTTGTAAGGATTTTTCGAAACAAACTTCACTGTATCACCTATACTGTAACCCCATAAACCTGCATTGGTATTTAAAATTAACGCATAGTTCGTATCTAGTTCAACCTCAGCAAGCGATAACCGTGTTGGATTATCGTTGTAATACTCATCGGCAGGAACAAATTCGTAAAAAATCCCCGCATCGGCCAGCAACAATAGTCCTTTATCTTTTTGTGAATCCTGGTAGGCAATAAAGCCCTCTGAAGCTGGGTAAGTTTCTATAGCATCAATTTTCTTCCCGATGCTTTGTTCAATTTTTGCTCGATAAGGCTCAAAATTTACACCGCCATAAATAAACAGGCTAAAATTCTTGAATATTTCGGCAATTTTCTTCCCTCCTGATTTCTCTGAAAGTTTATCGAAATACATCTGTACCCAAGGTGGAATACCAGAAATCAAGGTCATATTTTCATTAATGGTTTCCTCAACAATGGCATCAACTTTTTGCTCCCAATCTTCGATAATATTGGTTTCGTAAGAAGGCAATCGGTTCTTTTGCAGATAGGCTGGCACATGGTGTGCCACAATGCCCGATAAACGCCCAACATTGATTCCATGTTTTACACTTAAAACCGGACTCCCTTGCAAAAAAATCATCTTTCCGTTTACAAAATCAGCTTTGCCTGTTTCATTAATATAAGTTAAAATGGCATTACGGGCAGCTTTGATATGCTCAGGCATCGATTCTTTCGATAGTGGAATATATTTTACGCCTGAAGTGGTGCCTGATGTTTTGGCGAAATAAAGTGGTTTGCCTTTCCAAAGTACATCATCTTCGCCTGCCACTACACGATCTACATAGGGTTTTAATCCTTCGTAATCTTGAACGGGAACATGTTTTTTAAAATCAGCATAGGTTTTAATCTCAGCGAAATGATGATCTTTTCCGAATGCAGTATTTTTAGCCTCATCAATTAACTTTTTCAGAATATTATGCTGAGCATTTAGGGCATTATTTTTCCATTTGTTAATCTGCCAAACTGCAAATGCCGCAAAGGGTTTACTTAATGCTGCTTTTAATCCCATACTAAACTGAATTTTGAATGATTGAGTGATTGAATATAAATTCTACCCTAAACGATATTATGTAAAATATCTGGATGCTCATCGCCTTTATATTCGCTCGAAATTTTGCGGTATGCAACAGTTAAGGCTACACTCGAAAGTGGAACAATTATAAATGAACTTAAAATATTTACAATAAAAGCCACCAATGGCCATTGCAGGTAGTTTAACAGCAGATAAATTAAATATCCTCCACCTAAAACCACCAATAACAATAAAATCTTCGTGAAATTTCCTTTAGTGGTAGCCAAACTCAATTTAATCGAATCGAATGGCGTTGCACCCTTATCAATAATAAAAAACGGAAAAAATGAAATTCTTAACCAAGTGATAAAAATGGCAATAATACCAACTGAAATGGCCACGTTTTTAACGATTGTCACATTAATCCCAGTATAAATAAAAGGAAAAGCAACCAGGATTACCACCAGATAAACCCCAAGGATACAACCTACAAAATAAAGGGTAGCTACCAGGAACCTGATAATTTGTTGCCTGGTTGGAAGCGTATCCACAATTTTCACATCGTTTTCTTCATCGTCCATTAAATGGAAAATGTATTTGAAAAGCGAAAGATTGATGGTAAAATAAAGCAACACAAAAATAATCACCATAATTACACTCAAGGCCTTACTTACATCCTTAATAAAAAAGGCCATTAAGCTCGAAGCGCTTGCGGTGATAAACATCAGAAAACATAGTGTAGCAATCGAGAAATAGTGTTTCTTGGTAATGCTCCACGCCTTTTGGATTACATCATTAACGGCGAACGTACTTTCTTTTAGGTAATTTATCATTGTTGTTTGAATACCACTCGTTTAAATAAATCCTGTATAAATCCTAAACCATAAGCGGTTAATTGGATAAATGAAGATATAATGCTCAAAAATGCAACTTTTAACGATTTATTTACAGACCATGAATGAAAAAATATCAACATAAAGTAAATCAATAAGAAGAAGTTACAAACATATGCCAATGGAGGATATATAAAGTTACACAAAATGGTGAAACCAAAACCCAATGTAAACAACGCTGGAAAAAAATGTACAAGTTTTAATTCTTTTGGGAAATGTTTGTAAATATTAATCCTTGCTCTCCCGAAAAAGTGTAATTGTTTGTAAAACTGACTAAAGCTCGTCCGGCGTTTATGGTAAACCTTTGCATCTGGAATCAACCCGATTTTAAAACCGTTTTCGTGGATGCGGATACTATATTCGATATCTTCGCCTAATCGGGTCAGGATAAAACCACCTACCTTCTCCCATGCCTGACGGGAAACACCCATATTAAAACTGCGTGGGTGAAATTGTCCTACGTGCTGTTTGTTTCCGCGGATTCCACCAGTGGTGAAAGGCGAAGTCATGGCATAACTAATTGCTTTTTGTACAGGCGTAAAGCTATCATGTGCAGCATCCGGACCGCCATAGGCATCTAAATGATGCTCATACAAATAGTTTTTAACCGTTTCGAGGTAATTTGCAGGAATTAAACAATCTGAATCGAAAATAACAAAGTAATCGCCTGCTGCCCTTTCGAAACCAAAATTACGGGCAAACCCCTGTCCGGCATTTTCTTTAAAGTAATATTTAATGTCCAGTTTATCTGCATAAGAAGCTACAATGGCCTTTGCATCGTTTTTCGAACCATCTTCTATAACCAAAACCTCAAACTGTAGATAAGTTTGTTTAGTTAGGGTGTTTAAAAGTTCGTCAATTTCTTGAGGACGATTGTAAAGTGGAATGATGATGGAGAAAAACATGTCTTGAAGCTGAAAGCTGAAAGACTAAAGACCAAAGCGCTTTATGCTTTAAGCTTTAGTCTTTCAACTTATTTAAGTTCTTTTTCGATTAAATATTGATTTCTTTCTGGTGCGTTACGCGATAAGAGTTCTGCAATAAAACCTGCCAGGAACATCTGCGAACCAACAACAATGGCAACCAGTGATAAATAAAACAAAGGTTGATCGGTTACATCGCGATAGGCTAAGCCCTGCCATATCAAATATTTCTTTTCGAATAATATATAAAGCGCCATGATTATACCGATAAAGAAGCTTAAAACCCCTAACGAACCAAAAAAGTGCATTGGGCGTTTGCCGAATTTACCAACAAAAAATATAGAAAGTAAATCTAAAAAGCCGTTTATAAACCTGCTAAAGCCGAATTTTGTTGTGCCATATTTGCGGGCACGGTGTTCTACCACCTGTTCGGATATTTTACTAAATCCCGCCCATTTGGCAATTACCGGGATATAACGGTGCATTTCGCCGTAAACTTCGATGGTTTTGATCACATCGCTACGGTAAGCTTTTAAGCCACAGTTAAAATCGTTCAGTTCTATACCGCTCATTTTACGGGTAGCGGCGTTGAATAATTTAGTTGGAATAGTTTTCGTAATCGGATCGTAACGTTTCTTTTTCCAGCCTGAAATGATATCAAGCTTTTCGTCTTTTATGCGGCGGTATAATTCAGGGATTTCATCCGGACTATCCTGCAGATCGGCATCCATGGTAATGACCACATCGCCCTGAGTAGCTTCGAAACCAACATTTAAGGCTGCAGATTTACCGTAGTTCCTTCTAAACTTAATGCCTTTAATGGCAGGGTTTTGAAATCTTAACTCTTCAATCACCTCCCATGATCTATCGGTACTACCATCATCAACCAAAATAATTTCGTAACTGAAATTATTGTCGATCATCACTTTATCAATCCAAGCCGTTAATTCTGGCAAAGATTCATCTTCATTAAATAAGGGTACTACTACTGATATATCCATTTTTGAGTATTATCGTCATTGCGAGAAGGAACGACGAAGCAATCTATTATAAGATTGCCACACCCCTGCGCATTTCCCACGCTTCGTTCGCAATGACGCATTATTAAAAACGTGCAAATTTCATCAAATTAAATGATAAAACCTGCACGTTCAAAATTTTATAAAAGAAATTAATCTTCCTTTGGAAACGAATCGAATGTAACTGGTTGTTTTTTCTTTAAGATAGCTGAAAGGATTAAAGAAAGTACCCCATACAGTGCAAGTGAAACACCAAAGCTTGTAAAAATGTTTTTAAAAGTAGGTTCAAGCTTCTCCTGCATATTGCCACCTTTAGCTATCGCCTCATCAATTTGCTCGCTAGCCATTCCGAATTTTTCCATCATAGCTCTCTGTGCCTCCTCGATAGCAGCAGCAGCTCTTTGTGGAAGATCTGGATCAATAAATTTCATTAGTATCACATTATAAAGCGTTGCAGTTAAGGCTAGAATAAGGGAGATGATTAAATAAGCTTTAAAGGCCTCTCCAAATGTCCAAAACCCACCTATTTCTTTACGGATGTTTATTCCCACCACTACTAACAGTACGATGAATAAAACAAATATACCTATCTGGGCCGCAAAACTGGTGTAAATTAATACAGGGTCTATGAAATGCAAGGTTAACGATACAATTATCGAAACCGCAGCGAGCATTAATCCATTTTTAATCGCTAATTTGGAAATAAGAGCACTTTTGTCCATAATTTTAAATTTTAGTTTAATTATTAATTGTTGTAATTAATATATAAGTAGCAGAATCGAACGATTTGTTACTGCTATACTGAATTATTTCTTTCGTTGTTTCTGCACTTCCCTCAACGTCAAGGAAAAATGCCATAAAAGGTACAAATAATTCTTGCATTTCTTCACTGATATTTAAATTTGCAGCTGTTTTACAAATCTCTTCTACACTGGTTTCTGCTAATTGTTGATTACTGATCAGTTCTTCGTAAATCTCAAATTCATCCTGAAACTCATCGTCTTCTACCAATAAAAATTCTTTCAGGAAATCGCCCAATTCAGGATCTAAATTCTTATAACCTGTTAATTTATCAATATTTTTTTGAACTAATATGTTTTGAGACATGGTTAAGAACCTTATACCCCTAACCTTCAACCTTAATTCTCCCAGTATTGACTATTATTATAAACCAAAGTTACCTTCCCGGTAAGTTCTGTACCCAACAATGGACTGTTTGCCGATTTTGAATAATTGCTTGTGGCATTATACAACCACTTTTCTGTTGTATTGAAAACAGTAAAGTTGGCATCAGCATCTTCTTCGATTACCGGAATAGCTAAATTTAATAATTTACGTGGATTAATGGCCAATTTCTCTACAATTAAAGCAATATCCAATCCAGCCTTTAATAATAGTGGTAATACGGTTTGTAAAGCGATGATGCCGTAGTGCGCAATTTCGAATTCTACATTTTTAAATTCGATTTCTTCAGGACGGTGCTGGGAAGTAATGGCATCAATAGTTCCATCTTTTAAACCGGCAATTAGCGCCTTTACATCTGCTTTTCCACGCAGTGGTGGCTTAACCTTGTAGTTGCTGTCAAAATCGCTTAAAAGTTCTTCTGTAAACACCAGGTGATGTGCTGTTACATCGCACGAAACCTGAACGCCATCTTTTTTTGCTTTACGAATCAAAGCTACAGCCCCGGCAGTTGAAATATTGCTGATGTGGATTTTGGTTTCATTATAAGATGCCAGGAAAATATCGCGGGCAATATGCATTTCTTCAGCCAATGCGGGTAAACCTTTCATGCCCAACAGCACAGAGTTTTTACTCTCGTTAATCTGCGATTTGCCAGCTATGGATTTATTTTCGGGATAAACCATTAATAGTGCATCGAAACCTTTTGCATATTGTAATGCGCGGCTCATAAAACCATCGTCTTGTAAGGCTTTATCGCCATCTGAAAAAGCTACCGCACCTGCCTGTTGCATATCGAACAGTTCGGCAAGCTCCTTTGCCTCACGGCTCTGACTTATCGCACCAACTGGCAACACATCAACCAAATTGTTTTTGGCCCTATTGATAATGTATTCTACCTGAGATTTTGACTGCACAACCGGACTGGTTTGCGGCAATAAAGCTAAGCCTGTAAAACCTCCAGCTTTTGCCGTTGCGGTTAATGTTTGAATATCTTCCTTAGTTTCGAAACCCGGATCGCCAGCAACGCAGTTTAGATCGAAAAAACCTGGCGTTAAGAAAGCACCCTGAGCATCAAAAACAGTTTCGTTTTTATCGGCAGTTAATTTACCTATGTTTTTAATTTTGCCATTTTCTACCCGAACATCGCATTGTTGATTATTGAATTTACTTTGCGGATCGGTAATGGCTACATTTTTAACCAGGAGATTCATATTGTTTTCTTTGTGTTGTTAAAAAATCGGATGAGCAAAATTTCTGCTGCAATAAAAATCAGCGACAAAATTAGACAAAGTTTCCATAAAGTCTGCCCGATTTTATTAGTGCCGGCAATTAATTTAACGGCATCTTTATCGGTATCGAATATTTTGAGGTTGCCTTTGTCAGCCAACTGATTGAGTTCTGTTTTGTCTAAATAATGCATATCAGATTCTGTTCTGCCATTGTTGAAACTATAAACAGCAAGTAGTGAATCTGCAAGTTTCAGGTTATAAAAGCCTGCATTTTTTATCTGATCGGCAATGTAAATCAGCGTTTTCCCATTTGCCTGACGGATTTCAGGAATCGCCTCAAAACCATCTGCAGTAATTTTTAAGCTTTGGTTTTTACCCAGCGTAATCTTTTTACCCGCCAGGGCATTATCGTTACCGAGGTTGTAGTATAAAGGCGTTTCATTTCCTCCACTCAATGCCAAACGATATATTAAAGGCACGAACACCGGATGACGGGCTAAATTCCCGTCACTTGTATTAAGCCCTGAAGCAGGAAAAAGCACCACCGTACCACCTGCATTCAGATAGGTTTTTAGCTGCTGAGCCAAACCTGTTGACGGATTTTTCAAACCGTTCAACACAATCAGACCATAACTGGCAAAATTGCTATAATTCACATTGCTTTCGGCATTCTCGGTGAGTTTATAATAACGATCGGCAGCAAACAGTGCTTTAATGTAATTGCCTGTATTGGCTCCGTTAATACTCAGAACAGGAAAACTTTCGTCTACCTTAAAACTGAAGGAAAGGGTATCATCAAAGGTTACCGGAAAATCTTTAATGCTGATTAAACCTTTTTGCCATCCTGCGTTCAGTCCAGAGAAATTCAGGGTATCTTTAATTGTTTTACCTGCAGGGATGGTTACGGCACCCAATCCCTTTTGTTGGTTGTTGATGCTGAGCTTTAAAGGGATATTTTTAGCCTCCTCTTCGGAGTAATTTTTCAACTGTACAACCAAACGCTCATTTGCTCCCGGCTGATGATTTGGCGAAAGTGCCCAAACGCTATCTACCGCAACATTCGGAAGCGTATTGGCATTCAGTTTCAAAAATGAATACTGAATATCGGCTTTTGTATCGAGTTTATTGGTGGTGGAGATATTTTTCTGAAAATCGGAGATCAGAAAGCTATACTTATTTGCAGAACCCGTTAAAACATTCCCCTGTCGGTTTAGTATTGGTTGAAGATTACGGTTTGCTGCCGAGATTTTAACATCATCTAATGCTTTTAAAAACGCTTCCTCGTTTAACAATCGTTGGTGTTTTCCTTCGAAATTATTGGTCAACAGTTGAAAGCGATCGTTCATTCCAAAACCTTTTACCAGTTCTTTTGCCCTCCGCTTGGCTTCATCAAGCAGGTTACCATCTTTATTAATGGCTTCCATGCTGTAAGAGTTATCGATATAAATGCTTACTACATTATTTAAAGCTGTTGTTTTTTGATTCTGCGCTGGAATATAAGGCTGGGTAAACGCCAGCACCAAAAAGATGATTGCCAAAATCCGCGACAACAGAATAAGCAGGTTTTTAAGTTATATTAGTGCAAAAAGAAAGCCCGGATAAAGGAAATTCATTAAAAACCAAAGATAGAAAAATTATGGAAAGTGGCGAATTACTATTGTAATAAAGTCGTTTTAATAACTAAAACCCGGAAATTCGATATTTACAATTTTCCAGCCACCGTTATGCAATGCGAAATACAGTTTAAAAGGTCCGCTTACAATTTTCGATTGTTTTTGAACAACATCTCTGTAACCTGCAACCCCTTCAACAAAGCCCATACCCTTATCATCATTCAAAAGCTCGAAATTAACATCAATAATATCGTATCTGCCACCAACATATTCATCAGATCGACCGAAAATACCTTTTAACCGACCAATAATAACATCCTTACCAATAACTTTATTACCTGGGAGAATGAAAAAATCATTCAGTTCGTCGGTAATGGCCTTCGATTGTTTAAACCAGGCGCTTATAAATCTAATGGCACTATTTACGATATCAGCCTGATGGTTAAATGTGGGGTTGTTCTGCATTGTATCTTTCAAAAAAACTTGGCGAAGTTAACTATTCTTTAGCCTTTCTCTAATTTCAGCAAGAGAATAATCGATCAATAACTTAACTATTTACATCTTCCTTTTTCGGTTGGGTACAAGCTTTGCAAGGTATCGCTTTGCCAAAATTCTTTTGTTTCGATATCCAGACAGGTCAATTTCCCAGTAAATGCAGCACCAGTATCAATATTCCAAACGTTACAACCCTGCATGGGCACGTTCATGTTATAATAGAGCGTTGGGGTATGGCCGATATAAATTTCATTGTAGAGTAATAAACGTTTCGGATAAAGTACCGAATCTTTTTTGATCCTCTTATCCATAGTCAGGGCCATTTCCCAAAGTGTTCTATCCCACGAATAATTGGAAGAATAACGTTCTTTTTCAGGACCGTGCATGGAAGAAAAACCGGCGTGAATAAAGAGGTTGTTATGCTCATCCACGTAGTAATCTTTCATGCGTTCAAAGAAATTTAGATGTTTTTGCTTCACCGGATCAGGTAAGTTTTTATAACTTTCGATGGTTAATTTACCACCGTGAACAAACCAAACATCATCTACAATACCTTTTTCCAACCAATCGATACACCAAGCATCGTGATTTCCTTTGATAAAAATGCACTGATGACTTTCTTCCAATTGCATCATGTAATTGATTACTTGCGCCGATTCACTCCATCCATCCACATAATCGCCAAGAAAAATCAGTTTGTCATCTTTTGTTACATCTGCACGCTCGAATAGCTGAACTAAACCTTTTAATCCCCCGTGTATATCACCTATTGCTAATGTTCTGCCCATGTTAAAACGTTATATATTCAACGGGCACAACATCTGTAAGCCACACATTGTTAGCTGATAAATAAAATTTATAGCCTGCCCTATGCATCTCTCCACTATTAATGGTAAGGATAACCGGTTTTCCCCTCCTGCCACCTACTTTATTGGCCGTTTCTCTATCGGCACTTAAATGCACATGCTGCCGCGTCATTTTTTGAAGTCCCTGCGATTTAATATCCGACAGGAACTTTTCAACTGTACCATGATAGAGATATTCTAGTGGTTCTGCTTCATCAAGGTTTAGCTCTATTGAAATGGAATGCCCCTGGCTTGCCCGGATCTTGGTTTTACCTTCGTTGAAAGCAAATCTCTTTTTGTCGTTATTTTCGACAATGTAGTCAAGCTGTTCAAAATCTATTCTCTTATCATAGAGGTCAAATTTGGTAATCAGTTCATTCACGTCAGCCCAACCATTTTCATCGAGCTTTAAGCCTATGGTTTCTGGCGAGTGCCTCAAGATATAACTTAGCAGCTTACTGATTCCTTTGGTTATTTTGTTGTCCATGATGATCTTAATATTAATTCATTGGCTTTTGTAGGCAGCGTTCATAATTTTCATTTTCGAAACACACAAAAACTACCTTTTCAATTTTTTCCTTGTCAACGAAATTAAGATGACAATGCCAGTATCTGTTGCTTTACCTTCAGGAAAATGATTAAATAGCTGTGCTGCTGTTAGGGGAAACCTTAACATTGTTTTCAACTGCAAGCGCTAAACTATTGATTAAATTCTACCTGAATTTCTTCATCGCAGCCCAAAGTTTTTCGTCCATACCATAAACATCAGGTCTGTATTCAATCTTATCATTTTGCGACCAGGCAGTAATGTAGGTAATAATTAATGGAACATTTTTCTTTGGGGCAAACCAAGCTGGTTTTAATTGAAATGCTTTGGTTGTATCGGCCTTTTGTGCCATACGTTTTTTATACCATTTTACATGTGTACTATCTATCGGTGGTAAATCTACTTCTGCCCTAAGCTTATCATAAGTGTAAGAATCTTTAACCAAGAGTTCGGCAAATTCTAATGGCTTTTCGATGCGTACACAGCCATGACTTATAGCCCGATTAGTCAGGTTAAATCCGTTCTTATTATTGGTATCGTGCAGGTAAATACTCGAGCTATTATCGAAGATAAATTTGAACTTTCCTAAAGCGTTTCCACCGCCAGATCCTTGTTTAAATTTAAAGGGTAATTTATCACGCGAATACCTATTCCAATTGATGGTATCAGGTTCACCAATTAGTTTGTCTTTATAGTAAACTTTAATGTTGCTGTTCGATAAATAATATGGATCTTTTCTGGCCATCCAATAGATCTCACTTTGCGCAATGCTGACCGGAATATTCCAGATTGGATTGGCCTGAATGGAATTGATTTTACTGAACAATAAAGGTGTCTCATGGTTCTTCGGTTTATCATCCAGATTGCCCGATTTTGCAAAGGCTTTTAACTTCTCTTCGTAACCATTTTCGCGCCGCCCGCCAACACAAACTTTCATTGTAATTACGGTATCTTGTTTATCCAGCCAGGTTAACCTAAAATCAGGGATATTTACCTGCACATAATTATCGCCAGTCTCAGGCATTTTCCAACGGAAGCGCTCCATATTTAGCAGTAAAATCCGTTTCTCATCGTAAGCATCTGTATTCAAATAGGCGGCCTGCAAAGCTTTATATTGAGCCGATTTGGGCTGAACAGATCTGAGTGTGTCCAACAGGTTCACACTATTCAAAAGATTGGTCATCCCAACGCTGTCCGGACGTTTAACTTTAATGTAGTAGCGCGAAAATATATTACGGGGATTTACCACCCCAAATTTTAAATAGTTTGTATAATTTAAATAGGCATTGGCCGATAGTAATTCTAGTTTCGCTATAACCGGATAACTTTCTTCTACCTTTTTAAACTTGTTTGCTGTTAATTCATCTAATAAGCTTTTAATCTCGTCTCCTTTAAAAATCTTCGGATTGAAGCCATGAACCTTACTTTCGTTTAAATAGCTTACCAGCGAATCTAAGTTTCCATTGATATAAAATCTGGTAACAAGCACAGGCTGACGATGATTATCGGCATAATAACCTTTAATTGTTTTCGGATTTACAAATTTGTCTGAAAGACTATCCAAAGTCTTTACAAAAATGCTATCATAAGCTACAGTATCGAAATCTTTATAAATTTTATTCTTAAAATGTTCAGATAACACCTTACCTATCTCTGGAGGGCTCTTAAACCATCCACAGGCAGAAACAAACAAAATAAGGGGGAAAATTAGAAAGCGAAACTTTTTCAACACGTAAAATTTTAGTACAAAATAAGGGTTATTGGCAATAAAAACAGCATAATGGCAAATTAAGTGCCATTATTTTTTGTTTTACCATTTCAAACGCTATATTTGCCAGCGCTTATCAGCTAAAGCATTGATACTGGCAGAAATAATTTATGAATTTAACTTTGAACCATCACTTACATTTACACCATCGCCGATAGGCGATATGATATGTTTGTTTTGTACTTCAAAACTTTTTTCCGTAAAATAATTTCTTGTTCACTCTATATTCAATACTTTGAAAACACTTAAAATCGCTATCCAGAAGTCGGGTAGGTTAAACGAAAAATCTGTAGAAATACTTAAAAATTGTGGTTTATCTTTCGAAAACTACAAAAGCTCACTCATCTCAACCGTTACCAATTTTCCTTTAGAAATTCTTTTCCTCCGGGATGATGATATTCCTGAATATGTACAGGATGGCATTGCCGATTTGGGTATAGTTGGAGAAAACGTAATTGTAGAAACCAAAGCTGAGGTAGATTATCTACAAAAATTAGGCTTCGGAAAATGCACCTTAAAAATTGCTGTTCAGGCAACCAGTAATATCCAAAAACTGGAAGAGTTAAATGGCAAAGCGATTGCTACTTCTTACCCGGTAATCCTCGAAAAATTCTTACAGGAAAAAGGCATAAAATCTGATATCAGAACCATTTCAGGATCGGTAGAAATTGGTCCGGGCTTAGGCTTAAGTGATGCTATTTTTGATATCGTATCAACAGGTGGAACACTAAAAAGCAACGGACTAAAACCTTTCGCTGATGTGATGCAATCTGAAGCCGTTTTAATCGGAAATAAATCAATAGCTGATAATCCTGAAGTTGCAGAATTGCTTCAACGCATCCGCTCTGTACTTAGCGCAAAATCTAATAAATACGTGGTGCTAAATGTATCAAAAGATAACCTTCAAAAAGTAGTCGATTTACTTCCGGGCGTAAAAAGCCCAACGGTAGTTCCACTTTTCGAACCAAACTGGGTTGCTGTTCACTCTGTAATTGCCGAGGAAGATTTCTGGGATAAAATAAACAGTTTAAAAGCAGCAGGTGCTGAAGGTATTTTGGTAATGCCAATCGAGAAAATAATCAAGTAAAATCGTTTAAATTCACGTTAACTATTAGTTAATTTAAAATTATAAAACATTGAAAATCTACAATTATACAGATTTATCTAAATCAAAAATTGAAGAACTTTGTTCGAGGCAAATTGAAGACGATAAACTGGTTGAAGAACGGGTAACCGACATCATCAGCACCGTAAAAAAAGATGGCGACCAGGCACTTTTTAACTTTGCAAAAGCATTTGACAAAGTTAATTTAGAGAAACTGTTTTTGGATACTGAAGAATTAAAAGCGATTGCATCTACCATTCCCGCAGAAGCAAAAAAGGCGATTGATACCGCTTACCAAAACATCAAAACTTTTCACCAGTCGCAGTTAAAAACTGAAGATAAAATCGAAACGATGCCAGGCGTTGTATGCTGGCGCGAATCGAGGGCAATTGAAAAAGTAGGACTTTATATCCCAGGAGGAACAGCCGTTTTACCGAGTACTTTTTTAATGCTTGCCACTCCCGCCATCATCGCAGGCTGTAAAGAAATCGTGGTGTGCTCTCCCCCGCAAAGTGATGGCAAAACCAATTGTTATCTGGCCTACTGTGCGGTGCTTCTGGGCATCGAAAAAGTATTCCTGATTGGGGGTGCACAAGCTGTTGCAGCAATGGCTTTCGGAACGGAAAGTGTACCACAGGTATATAAGATTTTTGGTCCTGGTAACCGTTATGTAACTACGGCAAAAACAATGGTTCAAAACAAAGTAGCCATTGATATGCCTGCAGGACCATCAGAGGTGTTGGTTATTGCTGATGATACTGCCAATCCGTCATTTATTGCTGCAGATCTACTCGCGCAGGCAGAACATGGAACTGATAGTCAGGCTATTTTAGTGGCTACTTCAAATCAGATCATTGCTGATACGTTAAAAGAAATTGAAAATCAGCTTAATATCCTCCCAAGGAAAGACATTGCAGCAAAAGCAATAGCCAATTCTTATGCAGTTTTTGCTAAAAACCTGGATGAGGCGATGCAATTTTCAAATGAATATGCACCAGAGCACCTAATATTGGCTACCGAACATTTCCAAAGCCTTATTCCATCGATTATCAATGCTGGATCGGTGTTTTTAGGCAACTTTACGCCAGAAAGTGTTGGCGATTATGCCTCTGGAACCAATCATACTTTACCAACCAGTGGTTTTGCTAAGGCTTATTCGGGCGTATCAACAGATGCTTTTCTGAAAAAAATCACTTTCCAGCATTTATCCCACGAAGGGTTGAGCAACATTGGCAATACGGTTGAAATACTTGCGGAAGCCGAGGGATTAGATGCGCATAAGAATGCAGTAAGTATTAGATTGAACTTTGAGTCCGAGGTCGGAAGTCCAAAGTCCGAAGATAACAGAGCATAGAATAAGAATTAACAATCGGTGAAATCACCTAATCTGTGTAATCAAACCGAAGGAAACCAACAAACCATTAAAATGGACATTAACGATTTAGTAAGAGAAAATATAAAAAACCTTCGCCCCTACTCTACCGCTAGGGATGAATTTAAAGGTCAGGCATCAGTTTTTTTAGATGCAAATGAAAACAGTTATGGTTCGCCACTTCCGGCAAATTACAACCGTTATCCTGATCCATTGCAGCTTGATCTGAAAGATGCAATCAGCAAAATAAAAGGTGTGCCGATTGAAAATACTTTTTTAGGCAACGGCAGCGACGAGGCGATAGATTTATTGTTCCGTGCTTTTTGTAATCCTGGAAAAGACAACGTAATTGTGCTGCCACCAACCTATGGAATGTACGAGGTTTCGGCCAACATAAACGATGTAGAAATACGCAAAGTTAACCTGCTTCCGAACTTCCAATTGGATATGGAAAAGATCGCAGAAACGATCGATAAAAACACAAAATTAATCTTCATTTGTTCGCCAAATAATCCGACTGGAAATTCGATAAATCGCGAAGATATTGAAACAATTTTAGCCAACTTTAATGGCATCGTTGTAGTTGACGAAGCGTACATTAATTACGCCCGTCAGAAGACCTTTATTCAAGAGCTAACCGAATACGGAAACCTGGTGGTTTTGCAAACTTTTTCGAAAGCTTGGGGGCTTGCCGCTTTACGTTTAGGCATGGCATTTTCTTCGACAAAAGTGATCGATGTTCTGAATAAAATTAAACCACCATACAACATCAATCAGGCTACACAGGACTTAGCTTTTGAAGCGCTAAAAAACATCGCTCAGGTTAACGATTGGATTAAAGAATCTGTGGCAGAAAGAGACCGTTTAAGCAAGGCATTAAATGCATTAAATATTGTTAAAAAAGTATATCCTTCTGATGCTAATTTTATCCTGACGGAAGTTACCGATGCCTTAAAAATTTACGATACTTTGGTAGACCAAGGCATTATTGTACGCGATCGTTCTAAAGTAACTTTATGCGAAGGATGTTTAAGGATTACAGTAGGTACAAAAGAAGAAAACGACAAACTATTAACTGTTCTAGAAAATTTTTAAGATGAGATTAAATGATGTGGTTTTAGCCAAAAATTTGGGTGCTAAGGCAATTTTCCTTCGTCAGAATGATGCATTGGGTTCAACTGAAGCACTGGATAAACATGAAACTTTGTTGGATGTGATTATTCTGGAAACCAAGAAATGGGAAGACATCTACAACCTGCTTAAGGCAGGAAGCAGAAAAATTCACCACGAACGCAAAACCAACGAAACCGATATTACCATTAACCTTGATCTGGATGGAACAGGAAAAGCCAAAATCGAAACAGGCTTGAACTTCTTCGATCATATGCTTGATCAGATTGCCAGACATGGAAGTGTAGATTTAGAGGTAATTGCAAAAGGCGATTTACACATTGATGAGCACCACACCATAGAAGATACCGGAATTGCCCTTGGAGAAGCATTTGCTAAAGGATTAGGCAATAAACTAGGCATTGAAAGGTATGGTTTTTGCTTACCAATGGACGATTGTTTGGCGCAGGTAGCCATCGATTTTGGAGGAAGAAACTGGATTGTTTGGGATGCTGAATTTAAACGTGAAAAAGTTGGCGATATGCCTACAGAAATGTTTTATCATTTCTTTAAATCGTTCAGTGATGCCGCAAAATGCAATTTAAACGTAAAAGCAGAGGGCGATAACGAGCACCATAAAATTGAAGCTATTTTTAAAGCATTTGCAAAAGCAATTAAAATGGCAATCAAACGTGATGCTGAGAAAATGGTTTTGCCAAGCACTAAGGGGCTATTGTAAGAAAGGTCGAAGGCCGAAAGGTTTAAGACGGAGGGTTTTAACGCCCATCCGCTGTTAAATAAACCCGATAGAGCGGAATAGCCCGCATCCCGATTCTTCATCGGGAGAGGACTATAAGCGATAGCGGGACTACAGCACCTTTGAAAAGCTGACACTCGTTTTCAAATTTATAAAGCAATAAAATGAGCATCTTATCTTGATACCCGATACTAATATTTGATATTAAAATGATTGGAATAGTAAATTACAGAGCAGGCAACATCTTCTCCCTTACCGCAGCATTAGATCGCTTAAATCTAACCTACGGCATGGTAAACACCGAAAACGACCTCGAAAAATATAGCCACATCATCATCCCTGGTGTTGGCCATGCGGGTGCCGCCATGGAAAAATTAAAGGGAACGGGCTTGGTTGAAGCCATTAAAAAACTAACAAAACCTGTGCTTGGCATCTGTGTGGGCATGCAGCTCATTACCGAACATTCGGAAGAGGGCGATGCAGCGCTTTTAAATATCGTTCCGGTTAAAACCAAAAAATTCGATAAGTCGCTGAATATCAAAATACCACACATGGGATGGAATGCGATTAGTCCGAAAAACAATTCGCTATTTGAAGGTGTTGAAGATAATACACAATTTTACTTTGTGCATTCGTACTTTATTGAATATAACCCTACTTTTGACATCGCATCTGCTGATTATGGTTTAAAGTTTTCGGCAGCAATACAAAAAGATAATTTTTACGGCGTTCAGTTCCACCCCGAAAAATCGGGAAAAGCCGGTGAACTAGTATTAAAAAATTTTTCAAACTTAAGCTTATAAAATGTACATAATACCTGCTATTGATATTTTGGATGGAAAAGTTGTCCGTCTTCGTGAAGGCGATTACAACCAAAAAACGGAATATGATGTTTCAATCCCCGAAATGATAGAAAAATACCGTTCAAATGGTACAGATTTCATCCATATTATTGATTTAAACGGAGCCAAAGGCGATTTTAGCAATCAAAAAGCACTTTTTGAGATCATTAAAAAAACCGAAATGAAAGTGCAGTATGGTGGTGGCATCAGAACCATTGAGCAGGTGACCAATTTGCTTGATGCTGGCATTCACCGCGTAATTGTAGGTACACAGGCCATTACCAATCCTGATTTTTTACCTCAACTAAGCGAAACTTTTGCTAAAAAAGATGATTATGCAAACCGCATAATAATTGCAATTGATGTTTTGGATGAGGTAATCAAATATTCGGGCTGGATGGAAAGCTCGCCGATTAAACTGATGGATTACGTTGACAAATGTCTTTCACTGGGTTTTTTCCGTTTCTTATGTACCGATATCAGTAAGGATGGAAAATTGGGTGGCGCAGCGATCGATTTATACCAAAAACTGCTTGAACACTCTCCTATGATCAAACTGATTGCTTCAGGTGGTGTAAGTTCGATGCAGGATATTTATGATCTGGCTAAATATCCAATTAGAAGTGTGGTGGTTGGAAAAGCGATTTACGAAGACCGCATTACCATCGAAGAAATTAAAGAGTGGAACTTGAAAGCCTTGAGTTCGATTTAAAAAAGAATTTATATAATATTGGCTCATTGCATTAGGCGATCGTCATGCTGAATTTATTTCAGCATCTTTTATACAATAAAGACCCTGAAATAAATTCAGGGTGACGAACCGCGCGAAATAAAAGCATTAAGATTGCTTCGTGCCTTGCAATGACAAAACCCAAACAAGTTAAATGCTAAGTAAAAGAATAATCCCTTGTTTAGACGTTAAAGACGGCCGTACGGTAAAAGGTGTAAACTTTGTTGATTTACGTGATGCGGGTGACCCGGTTGAACTGGCCGCCCAATATGCACAACAAGGTGCCGACGAATTGGTTTTCCTGGATATTACCGCAACCCACGAGCGTCGGAAAACGATGATTGAAATGGTTAAATCGGTTGCCAGGCAATTAAATATTCCTTTTACTATTGGTGGTGGAATAACTGAAATTGCCGATGCAGAAGCGTTATTAAACGCAGGAGCGGACAAAATCAGCATCAATTCGGCAGCAGTTAGAAATCCGAAATTGATTGAAGACCTGGCTAAGACCTTTGGGGTGCAGTTTGTGGTTTTGGCAGTCGACACCAAATATGTAAACGGTAAAAATATGGTCCACTTAAATGGGGGAAGACTAATTACCGAACTGGAAACCGAAAATTGGATCAAACAGGCAGAAGATTTAGGTGCAGGAGAGATTTTGTTAACTTCGATGGACCACGATGGCACCAAAGCAGGTTTTGATTGTGGGTTGCTCAGTAAAGTAAACCAAATGATCAATATCCCGATTATAGCATCAGGCGGAGCGGGTAGTATGGCGCATTTTACAGAGGTTTTTCAAAAGGCCAATGTTGATGCTGCACTGGCAGCTTCGGTATTTCATTATGGCGAAATCCTGATTCCCGATTTAAAGCAGGAATTGAAAAGAAATCATATTCCTGTTAGAATATAATAATACACTCGTCATTGCGAGGCACGAAGCAATCCTAAAGCTATGGGTTCGAAAGCCTGCACAATAAGATTGCTTCGTGCCTCGCAATGACGAAAACATGATAAAAAATGAATATCGATTCTAATCAAAGCGGATGCCGTTGGTCCAACCTGCCATACGGGTAGCCGCAGCTGTTTTAAAACAGATTTTAACCAGAACTTTATTTTCGAACTCGAAAACATCATTAATGATCGATATGAAAACCCGGTTGAGGGTTCTTACATCAACAAAATGCGTAGCAAGGGATTAAATAAGATTGCCCAAAAAGTTGGTGAAGAAGGCGTAGAAACGGTTATCGCAGCACTTGCTGAATCGGAAGAAGAGCTCATTGGAGAAGCATCAGATCTTGTTTTCCACCTTTTATTTTTATTGAAAGAAAAAGGACTATCTATTCAGGATATTGCAAAAAATTTAGAGAAAAGACATAAATAAGGTTTAAGGTAAAAGGTGTAAGGTTTTAGGTGCCAGATGCCTAACCTTACACCCTAAACCCTAAACCCTAAACCTCAAGAAATGCTCAAACACCTGCAAACACTTCCCGGACACCAAAACCCTGTTTATGCGCTTGCCAACTCAAATGAGGATGGCGTATTTTTTAGTGCGGGGAACGATAAGGGGGTTGTAGAGTGGTCGTTAAATACGATGGCTTTTGTAAAGGTTAAAATGCCGGTACAGAGCTCGGTATATTGTTTACACTATTACAATCAACAACTATTTATCGGTGAACGCAGTGGTGCGTTTAGCGTTTATGATTTTAATGATCAGAAAGTAATTGCCAGAATAAATGCACATACCAAACCGATTTTCAACATACAAACGGTAAAAGGCAAAAATGAGCTTTTAACCACTGGCGAAGATGGAACGGTTGCGGTTTGGTCGTTGGTAGACTTTACAGAGATTTACCGTTTTCAGGTGGCTTACGATACGGTTAGGGCTATTGCAATTGCACCTAACGAAAGTGAAGTGGCCTTTGGCTGTAAAGATCACCTGATCAGGATTTATAACCTGGCTGATTATAGCCTCAAACAATCGCTGGAAGGGCATTCATTACCTGTTACCTCTTTGGCATATCATCCTACTGGTAAATACTTAATCTCGGGCAGTAGGGATGCACAGCTAAAAATATGGAACCTGCCAAATTATGAGCTCAGGGAAACGGTTCCGGCACATATGTTTACCGTTTACGATATTGCCTTTCACCCTACCCTACCTTATTTCGCCACGAGCAGTCAGGATAAAAGCATTAAACTCTGGGATGCAGAGAACTTCAAATTATATAAAATTTTAAGCCTAGAAAAAGCAGGTATAGGGCATACTCATTCGATTAATAAAATTATCTGGAGCCATGATGGTAAATACTTAATTTCTACAGGAGATGATCGGCAGGTGATGGTTTGGAAGATGGAATAATTTAAGATTTATTTTTGTTGAGTGTTATCGTCACACTGACCTGTAGCGCAGCTAAGCTATTTTTTATTCGTATAAAACGGATTGATATCTTGAAGTAGATTTCTCATTTTAAAATATACTTTTTTCCAGAAGGGCGTTCTAGTCACAACAATATCTCCCATAATTTCACCGCTAAGACATAGCTCAAGATTCAGGTTTTTATTGTCAGCTAAATCTACCAACGAATTCAAAGGCTTATAGCCAATGTAACTTACGGTTAAAATACAATTTTCATCTTCGAAATTTGCAGGCAACTTAATTTCAAAATTTCCTTTTTGATCGGTAGAAGCAAAAGCTAACCGGTTGTTTACCATAACAGATACTGAAGGAAGTGGCTGCTTGTCATCTTTATCTATTACCCTGCCCTTTATTGTTTTTAAGGTATCGCCTAAAATTTCTATTTTCTTTTCAAAAGAAGTGTTCTTGCGGTATCGATCTGTTTGATTAAAGGGTGTTTTGATTACTTTGGCGTCACTTAACTTCGGAACACTCAAAAAAGCCAGCAAAGATGCTGCAATCAGGTTTGGTTTAAATCTATTGAGTTTATAATTCTCTTTCACACGGATTAAACGATCAAGCTGCTCTGGCTTAAATCTTCCACAACTCTCCCCTTGATTTTGGTTAAACCATTGTTTTAGCGCTGCATCAGTAAAATGAGTAAAGTCTACTACAGATTTCTGGCAGGGCCCACAAAATTTTCCATTTGAATCAGCTTGCATTGCCGCCCACTCTTCATGGCAGGGATTTGAGATTTGAATTTTAAATTTAGATGGCATAAAAAAATGTATCTTTTATATAGGATACATTTTCGGCTACTATTCCACAAAACGTTTGATAATTCTGAGCTTGTGCGAATATTTACCCAATTCCTTATTAAAAATCCCTTGATCATCAATTGGATCAATTTTTACTTTGGCTGAGGAATGGATAATTTCATTTGGACTGAGCATGATACCTACGTGAGTAATTCTGCCTTCGTCGTTATCAAAAAAAGCAACATCACCAGCCCTGCATTCAGCCAAAAAGCCAACCAATTCGCCTTGTTCGGCTTGCTGTGAGGCATCTCGGTTTAACTTAATACCCAACATTTTAAATACGGTTTGTACAAAACCAGAGCAATCTAAGCCAAACAAATTCCTTCCACCCCATAGGTACGGGATATTTTGAAAAAATTTCGCCGTTTCAGTAACTTTATCGGTAAAATCCACAGCACTATTATTATATACTTCGAAATTCAGTTTAAATTTTTCCGTTCCAGCATAACAGAATCCCTCTTTTAAAAAAGGAAGGTTGCTTGCCGGACTTAAATGATATGAACTTCCATCAGCTGCTGTTAGCACATTATTGAAACTTAATGGGGCAAGCAATTTACAATCGTGCATTGCTACAAACTGGCTTTGGGTAATCGGGGCCAATTGTCTGAAATCCATCCAGCCTTCATATCCATCGTAGCCATTTTGAATGAGCCACCAACGTTCTTCTTTCTGAATAATTTCTACATGATCGCCGAATAAAAGTTGCGAAACAATTTCTGCTTTATCTGATGCATCTGCTCTCAAAGGTGCTACAGCAACCCTACAAATACCGTATTGATTTTCCATTTAAATATGCTCGTGAAACTATTGTAAAACTAATAAAATACATCCATTGCCTAACATTTTGCGCACAAATTTGTTATTTTTATGATGATCACCCTTTAAATATGCTCGCCATGAATTTTAAAAAAATATTAATTGCCGTTGATAACAGTACCTGCTCAGAAAAAGCGGCAAAAGCCGGTTACGACATGGCTGAAAAATTTGGAGCAGAAGTAGCATTGGTTAACATTATCGAGCCTATTCCCGCCAATGTAAACCCCGACTTAACTTTGGCGCCAGTGTTTTTAGAGACATACGACAATAGCGAAGAAAACAGCCACATTTTGCTCAAAGAAATGGAGACGAAATATAGTAAAGGTACAAAAACCACTTATTTAAGTGTTGTTGATACCGCAGCGCATGGTATTATCCAACAATCGGACGAGTGGGGATCTGATTTAATTGTTATTKGCACTTATGGACGTACGGGCTTGTACCATTTTTTAATGGGAAGCGTTGCCGAACACGTGGCGAGAAAATCTGCTTGTCCGGTTTTGATTATTCCTAATAAATGTGACATAGACTAGTTCATTGGTTAACTGGCCAATAGTTCATTAGTAACTGCAAGTTGCCTACTAAAAACTGAATACTCATTTATTGCTTATTAGTTGCTGTTTCCATCTCTGAACATTAAGAAATTAAGGACATTAAGATTTTAGCGATTGTTCATTGGTAATTGCAAACCGCTAACCGAAAATTCTTTAACACGAAACAAAAACATCTCCGCGTTATGCTGTGCTTCCTTGGCAGAAAATCTATCGGAAACTAAAAACTGTTAATTAAATTCAGTTTTAAACAAAAAAAGTCCCGGCATTTGCGGGACTTTCTTGTTAAAATATGTGATATAAGCTTATCCTTCCTGGTGCAACCAAGCTTTCTTAGCTAATAATTCTTCTTCTGTTTCGCGGATATCTTCGTCATCTACGCAACAATCTACCGGGCAAACTGCCGCACATTGAGGCTCATCATGAAAGCCCTTACACTCTGTACACTTATCGGATACAATGTAATAAACTTCATCCGAAACTGCTTCTTGAGCTGCATCAGCTTCAATTTGTTGATTACCAAAATCAATGATACCATTTAAATTTGTACCATCAGAAAAACGCCATGCAGTACCGGCATCGTAAATTGCGTTATTAGGACATTCTGGTTCGCAAGCCCCACAATTTATACACTCATCTGTTATTTTAATCGCCATGTTTTCGTCTAATTCTTTTGCTTAGTTTACCTTTGCGCTGCAAATATAAGATATAATCACTTAATAATAATTCTAAATATGTCAGCATTAACTCAAGAAAAAGTAATAATCGCGTTCAACAAACTAGGTAAATTGCTTACAAACCCTACTGACATACTAGGAAATGCATTTTATACCGCTGAAAGCACTAATGCATGGTTTACTGCAGAAAACATAAAAAAATCTATTTTATCTTTTGCTGAGATGTTAAATGAGGCTGATTTGGCCATTTGGTTCAAATCGATTAAGTTTAGTACCACTCCAAAAAAGGTGGGTTTAATCCTGGCAGGGAATATCCCCCTAGTTGGTTTACATGATGTTTTAAGTGTATTGGCCACAGGTAATATTGCTTTAATCAAACTTTCTTCGGCTGATGATAAATTAATTAAAGCCGTAATTGCAGAACTCGTTAAAATAGAACCTGCTTTTGAGGATAAAATAGAATATGTAGAGCGCTTAAAAGATTTTGATGCTGTTATTGCAACCGGAAGTAACAATTCATCTCGCTATTTCGACTATTATTTCAGTAAAGTGCCCAACATTATCAGAAAAAACAGGAACAGTGTTGCCGTTTTAGACGGTTCGGAAAGTTTCGAGGATATCCAAAAGCTAGGTAACGATATTTTTGATTATTTTGGCCTAGGCTGTAGAAATGTTTCTAAAATCTATTTTCCAAAAGGTTACGATATCGCAAATTTTTACGAAGGCGTAGAAAGTTTTCAACCTATTATCAACCACTTTAAATACAATAACAATTACGATTACAATAAATCTATCTACTTGGTTAATGCTGCCAAGCACTTCGACAATGGTTTCTTGTTATTAAAAGAAGATGAGAACCTGACATCGCCTTTGGCTGTTCTTTTTTATGAAGAATACGAGCAGCTGCAAGCGCTTGAAGATAAACTGAAAAACCAATCAGAAAACATTCAATGTGTGATTAGCAAATCGCCTTTAAGTTTAAATACTTTCAGTTTTGGTCAAAGCCAGCACCCCAAACTTTGGGACTATGCAGATAATGTAAATACCGTTGAGTTTTTGAATGGGTTAAACTAATATTGGTGAGTGACTTTGCTTATTGATGCGTTTAGATTTTAAATTTATTTAATATTGTATAAATCTGAACCAGTAAATGCACGCACTATCAAAAGCTTTATTCTTTCTTTATATTCTCCTGTTTACAAATTTTGTAAAAGCACAACTTTGTAGCGGGACCTTCGGACAACCACTCATTAGTCAGACCTTTGGGCAGGGAAACAATACTGATAGCTGGTATGGGCCATTGGCACAATATGCACCAGGCGCTTCTACTTATACAACTTTTGTTGGTCCTCCGGGAGTAAGCCCACGTAATTTAACTGCCAACCAATCGGGTTTGGTTAAAACGCCTGCAACACCGGGTAATCCCTTACCCATTTATTGGCAGCCGCATGCTGATCATACCGGAGATCCTAGTGGTTTGATGCTTTTAATTGATGGTATAGCAACTCGAACTGTATTTTTTGAGCAGCGAATGGATAATCTATGCCCAAATACCACTTTACGTTTATCCATTTGGGTATTAAATACAAATTCGCCTGCTGCCAATGCTCAAAATCCAAATATGATCTTGCGTATAACCGATCCCAATAATAATATATTAGGCGAAAAACCAACCGAAAATGTACCCGCAGATGGAACATGGCATCAATATTCCGTTGACTTTAGTAATAGCAATAGCTCAACGGTAATCTTACAGTTGGTTAATAACACACCAACAAATAGTGGTAATGATTTTGCTTTGGATGATATCACCGTACAAGCTTGTGGCCCAGCTATCGCTCCATTTTTCAACACGAATGCCTCTTTATTAAACATGTGTGAAGATAATACCGACAATTTCATTTTAGATGCAAATATTACTGCAGGATATACAAACGCAGTTTATCAATGGCAGGAAAGTACAGGTAGCGGCTGGGCTGACATTGCTGGCAAAACAACGAAACAAGCTGCTATAGATTTTTCAAATCGTATAGCTGGCACCTATCAATATCGGTTAATTACGGCTATGAATGGTAATATTGATAGAACTTATTGTAGGGCGATATCAGAGCCTATAAAGGTTACTGTAAACCCATTGCCAACAGCCTCGGCAGAAAATTCTGGACCGGTTTGCATTAGTAGCACCATTCAACTAAATGCTTCTGGTGGAACAAGTTATAAATGGTCAGGGCCAAATCAATTCACATCAACAGAGAAAAACCCAACTATTGCCAATGCAACTAAAGCGATGGAAGGCACTTATACTGTTCAGGTGACTGCAAATGGGTGTACATCTCCTGCAACAACAACCGTTGAGGTTTTAGCGCCAATAATTCCGATAACCAATATCCAAAGCGCAACCATTTGCGAAGGTAAATCGGTTCAAATTGAGGCGTCAGGAGGCAGCTCTTACCTCTGGACTCCATCCAATGGCCTTTCCAATCCGCAAGCATCTAATCCAATTGCTTCGCCAACTGAAACAACCACTTACACTGTAAAGGTTTCCAATGGTGGCTGTTTTGCAACCACAGAAATCACCGTCAATGTGAATAAAAATGTAATGGCCGATGCAGGTGCTGATCAAACGATCGTTACCGGACAATCAACAATTTTAAACGGTAAAGTGAGTGGAGATGATTTTACCTATTTCTGGACACCATCAGATTATCTTGATGATCCCACCAAACTCAACCCCATTGCTACACCAACTGAAGATATTACCTATACTTTACATGCCAGCTCAAATTTAGGCTGTAACAGTAGTACTGATGAGGTTTTCATCAAGGTTTATCCAAAAGTGGTAATCCCCAATACCTTTACGCCAAATGGTGATAATGTAAACGATAGCTGGAATATTCCATCTATTACATCTTTCCCCAATTCAATTGTGAAAGTAACCAACCGATATGGCCAGCTTGTTTACCAGAGCAACGGAACTTTTAAAGCCTGGGACGGAAAAATGAATGGCAAAGATCTTCCTCCGGCAACATATTATTACAGCATTTATTTAAACAAAGATTTTAAAACCTATACTGGCTGGGTAATGCTGATGAGATAAAAAGGACTTCTTACTTCCGCTTATCATTTGGAAATGCTATTTTTGGACACAATGTATATCGTTAAAGTTAAAGGCATAGCCAAAATTCCAGATTACGTACAGCTAAGAGATGACAAGTTTACACTTTTAGCTTATTTTAGGGTTGATAGACCTGATAAGTCGCTGGAAAAACTCGGACTTGGCGACAAGCAAGAATACATTATGGAAATGGTTAAAGGTTTGCCTTTCGGGCAGATTGCAAAATTAGAAATATAATATGGCAGGCAACTCAGTAATTCATTTAAGCAATGTTGATGTTTTTCAACAGAAACATTTAGTCCTCTCAAACGTAAATTTACACATCGAAAAGGACGAATTTGTCTTCCTGATCGGTCAAACAGGTTCGGGTAAGAGCAGTTTGCTTAAAATATTATATGGCGACTTACATATTGGTAATGGCGAAGGCAATATTGCTGGTTTCGACCTTAAAAACCTAAAAGAAAGTCAGGTACCATTTTTGCGCCGTAAATTGGGTGTAGTTTTTCAGGA
This sequence comes from Pedobacter sp. 01N416, assembly GCF_056399685.1. Classification (NCBI taxonomy): domain Bacteria; kingdom Pseudomonadati; phylum Bacteroidota; class Sphingobacteriia; order Sphingobacteriales; family Sphingobacteriaceae; genus Pedobacter; species Pedobacter sp. 01N416. The sequence goes on along the minus strand of NZ_JBFTRT010000041.1, from coordinate 9,283 downwards.
TTTTCAATTGCTTACCGATAGAACGATTGAAAAAAACCTTGAATTTGTGCTCAAAGCAACAGGTTGGAAAGACGAAAAACTAATTAACGAACGCATTAAAGATGTTTTAGACAAAGTTGGTTTGCGTTCTAAAATCAAAAAAATGCCACACGAAATTTCTGGTGGCGAGCAGCAGCGTATTGTTATTGCAAGAGCTTTGTTAAATGATCCAGAAATTATTCTTGCTGATGAGCCTACCGGGAATTTAGATCCGGAAACATCAGAAGAAATTGTAACCCTTTTAAAACAAATTAGCCAGACTGGAACTGCGGTTTTAATGGCCACACACGATTACCATATCATCCGTACTTTCCCTTCGCGCATTATTAAATGTGAGAATGGGATTGTGCACGAAGATGCACAAATCGTATAAAAAATTCTGACATCCGTCAGCTAATCAGCCAATCTGTTCAGATAAATACAAATAAATCTGACAGCTTGGCTGATTTCCGTTTATGGCAAAATAGTTGAGATCAACACAAAAAAATTCAGCCCAGTATTATGTTTAATAAGAAGAAAAATAACGATAAAGAAGAAAATATAATGAATCCTGAAAATACATCAGAAAATACTGCTGAGAATGTAGAGAATACTGATGCTCCTATCGCTGAAACTGAGCAKGCGCCCGAATTATCTGCAGAAGAAAAATTGCAAGCGGAAGTTCAACAACTTAACGACAAATATTTACGTTTATACGCTGAGTTCGATAATTATAAACGTCGTACACAAAAAGAACGTGTAGAATTATTGCAAACGGCTGGTAAAGATGTAATTGTGTCACTTTTACCTGTTTTAGATGATTTCGACCGTGCATTAAAAGCAATGGAAACTGCTGCTGATGTTGCCCCGGTTAAAGAAGGCATTTTATTGGTAAGCACAAAGCTAAAAAACACTTTAGCACAAAAAGGATTGAAAGATGTAGAAAGCATCAGTCAACCTTTCAATACCGATTTCCACGAAGCAATTACCAATATCCCTGCTCCTAGCGATGATCTTAAAGGGAAAGTGATAGACGAAGTTGAAAAAGGTTATACCTTAAATGATAATGTAATCCGCTTCGCTAAAGTTGTAGTTGGAGCGTAAAAAATAATTATTGAATGATTGAATTTTGAATGATTGAATTAACATTCTCTCATTCCATCACTCAATCATTTAATCATTTTATAAAGAAGATGAGTAAAAGAGATTATTACGATGTATTAGGCGTAACTAGGGGCGCAGCCGCTGATGAGATAAAGAAAGCTTATCGCAAGATGGCGATTAAATATCATCCAGATAAAAATCCAGGAGATAAAGCTGCTGAAGATAAATTTAAGGAAGCTGCCGAAGCTTACGAAGTTTTAAGCAGCCCCGATAAAAAACAACGTTATGATCAATACGGTCATGCGGGTGTTGGTGGCGCAAGTGGCGGTGGTTACGGCGGTGGCGGCATGAACATGGACGATATTTTTAGCAATTTCGGCGATGTATTTGGCGGTCACAATCCTTTCGAAAGCTTTTTTGGTGGTGGTGGCGGTCAGCAACGTGGTGGTCGTCGTGTAGCCAAAGGCTCTAACCTACGTATAAAAGTTAAATTAACACTGGAGGAAATTGCACATGGTGCAGAAAAGAAAATCAAGGTTAATAAACTAATTGTTTGTAAAACCTGCGATGGCTCTGGTGCGAAAGATAAATCATCAGTAAGTACCTGTGGTACCTGCGGTGGTAGCGGCCAGGTGCGTAGAGTAACCAATACCATTTTAGGCCAGATGCAAACAGCATCTACCTGCCCTACCTGTAACGGTAGCGGTCAGCAAATTACCTCAAAATGTACAGTTTGTCATGGAGACGGCGTTGTACGTGGCGAAGAAACTATTACCATTAATATTCCTGCTGGTGTAAGTGAAGGTATGCAGTTAAGCATGAGTGGAAAAGGAAATGCTGCACCTAATGGCGGTATCCCAGGCGATTTAATTATCTTAATTGAAGAAACGCCACACGAAACCTTAAAACGCGAAGGCAACAATATCGTTTACGATTTACATTTAAGCTTCGTTGATGCTGCTTTAGGGATGAGCATTGAAGTACCAACCATCGATGGTAAAGCAAAAATCAAAATCGATCCGGGTACACAAAGCGGAAAATTATTACGCTTAAAAGGTAAAGGTTTGCCAGAAGTGAATTCTTACCATAGAGGTGATGAGATTATCCACATCAATATCTGGACACCAAAAGCTTTAAGTAGCGACGAACGTAATGCTTTAGAGAAATTACGTGAATCGCCTAACTTTAAGCCTCAACCGGGTAAAAATGATAAGAGTTTCTTCGAAAGAATGAAAGAATACTTCGAGTAATTAATTAAATATAAATTGAAAAACCGATGTCGCAAGCATCGGTTTTTTTGTTTTATATAAAGCATCATACCAAAACCCATGCTTTAGTGAAGTCAGATGTTACCACCTGACTATAAGAAATATCCCAGTAAACATGGATAATCCATTTCTCTGTATCAGATGTTACCATCTGACACCACGGGTATTTTAGTTTGTTTTTGGGTTACCATATCCATATAACAGGTATTAATCCCAAAACATGAACGAACTCACTACCGCTTTCAGAAAGTATCCAATAGCATCGGTAATATTTGCATTGTATTTAATCGGTTGGATTTCTCCGGTCCTGATTGAGATTTTCTTTGCTTCGACAAAAAAAGAATCGCAATTAAAAAACAATCATTCCCCGTTTGCTGGATTTTTAACACTTTCAATTTTCTACCTGTTAATTATGTTAATAATAGGTTTTGTAGCTAAGAGAAATAATTTCTATTTAAAGTTATCCGGCTATATTGGTATCTCATTAATTATTTTCAGTGCAATCTATAACGGATAATAAACCTTTTCATTTATAGTCTGTTTTCTATACATGAAATGGAGAATTGGTTGCTCAGGCTTCTATTATCGCGAATGGAAAGAGATTTTCTACCCAAAAGGTTTGGCACAAAAAGATTGGTTTAAGTATTATTGCGAGCACTTTAATACAATAGAGATCAATTCTACTTTTTATAAAATGCCAACGCAAAAATCGTTCGATAAATGGTATAGTGAAAGTCCGGGTGATTTTTTATTTACAATTAAGGCACCCCGGCTGATTACACATTATAAACAGTTCAATGAATGCGAGCAACTCATAAACGATTTTTACGAGGCCATTCAAATTGGGTTAAAAGAGAAATTGGGCTGTGTACTGTTTCAGTTTCCGCCAAAGTTTGATTATAGTGTAGAACGGTTAAATCTGTTGATCGAAAATTTAAGACCTGATTTTAAAAATGTGGTAGAGTTTCGTCACATCAGTTGGTTTGATGAAGAAATTTATAAAAACCTCGCTCAAAAAAACATCATATTTAGCGGTCAAAGCTACCCTTCTGCCCTACGTGATGATGCAATTCAGAATGCAGAAACTGTGTATTACCGTTTTCAYGGGAAGCCTGTGCTTTACAAATCAGAATACGACATCAATGTAATTAAGGATTTCAAAAATCAGATCAAGGATACAGAAAGCGAAATTTTTGTATATTTTAACAATACCTGGGGAGTTGGAGCATTACATAATGCGAAACAATTGCAGGATTTAGTGAAATAGGTTTATTTTGTGAGGTCAGATGTTACCATCTTTCACCACGGGAATAAAGGCAGCGATTTACCGCTTAAAGGACACTGTTATTTTTACCTAAACCGACAAACCTGAATAAAATAAGCCTGATAGCTATGGTATTTAACTCTACTACCCTTAATTTAGCACCCACAATAACGAGATTTAATGGATAGCAGGAAATAGTTACCAAAGAACCGTTGTAAAGCTTTCCAAAACACAAAATTATAAACTATGCGCATTGCTGTTATCGACCTGGGCACGAACACTTTCCACTTGCTTATTGCTAAAATAACAGGAAATCAGCCTGAAATTTTATACAAAACCAATGTGCCTGTTAAATTGGGCGAAGGAAGAATTAACGACAATATTATCATTCCTGCAGCCTTTGAAAGAGGTGTGAACTGCCTTGAAACGTTTAGCCATACAATGGCTGAATATCAGGTTAGTGAGCTAAGGGCTACCGCTACTTCGGCGGTTAGAAGCGCAGAAAACGGGCAAGATTTTGTTGATGCTGTAAAAGAAAGAACTGGAATAAGCATCGAAACGATTAGCGGCGATGAAGAGGCTGAATTAATTTACCAAGGTGTAAAACTGAGCGGAGCAATTACAGAGATATCTTTGATTATGGATATAGGCGGCGGAAGTGTTGAATTTATCCTGTGCGATCCCGAAAAACTGATCTGGAAGAAAAGTTATAACATTGGGGCGGCACGTTTAATGCAGCAATTCTTTAAATCAGATCCCATAGCCGACGAGGAGAAAAATGCCATTTTATTTCACATTCAAAATCAACTGGCAGATCTTTTCGAAATCTGTGAAAAATACCATCCAGAAATTTTAATCGGATCTGCTGGGGCATTCGAAACATTTGCCGAGCTTATTATTAGAAAAAACAGCTTAAAAGCGGATATTAACACTGCCAAAACTTTCGCATTCAATTTCGACGACTACATTGCAACTTCGATCAAACTACTCAATGCTACGCATAAAGAACGGGCGGAAATGCCTGGAATGATCCCTTTAAGGATAGATATGATTGTGATTGCGGCTTTAATTACCAATTATGTTTTAGGCCGATGTAAAATAAACCGCTTAACGCTTTCTACTTACGATTTAAAGATGGGTGTTTTGGCCAGCCTGATATAAAAAATGATCCATACAGGATATGGATCATTGAGAGTTTAGCCTATATAATTTAAGTTATTTCTTTTTAGGTGCAATCATTATCTCGCCCATAATCATGGGTTCAGCTTTTTTAAGCGTAAGATTGTTTTGTTTTTCATCTGAAAAATTGAGTGTAATAAAAGCGCGATACTGAATGCTATCAACCACCAATTGGTTATTCTTGACATCAAATTTCTCATCTAAAGTAATTTCATACCGCCCATTTTTATCAGTGAGTGCGAAAAACCCTGTATTTACAATAACTAACCTTATTCCAACAGCGGGTTTATTATCTGCACCAATAACATAGCCATATATTTTTTTGGGTACAACCGGTTTTGTAACATCGGTTCTCTTATTTATACTATTTGTTATTTCGATTGGTGTTTTAAAATTTTCTGCCCTGGCATCCATTACAAAAATGCTCATGCCAATAGCCAATACACCAAGATATTTCATCCAGTTTCTATTGCTTGTTGGAACAATGGACAAATGATAATTAAGTTGGTTTAATTGGGTTTTGCTTAAACGGCCACATACAGAAGAACTGGCTCCAGCCAATACACTGATAATTTCGGCATTGGTATAGCCCGAAAAGTCAATTACATTCTTGCTACAGGTTTTACAGAAACTAAAGCCCTCTCCTTTATCCATTTCATCCCAGTTCTGCAAACATGGCTCGGCTATGGTAACTTCGTTAATTCTCGTTTTCATCGTGGTTGTTTTTAGAGATGATGAAACTTTCAGGAGAATTCCACAAGAGGTTTTAAATAAACTTCAACAGTTCGTTGTATAGCTTTTCTGTTGGTAAGCCCATTACGTTAGTATAAGAGCCTTCAATCCGTTGTACTACTACGATACCCCACCAATCTTGCACGCCATAACTCCCAGCCTCAATGGTATCAGCTGTAATCACTATTTCACCATTAGCAGTAAAAGCCTTAGCCTTCTGTTCTGAAATGTAAACGGCAATTTCTGCGGGACTTAAATCCGATGGGTAGCTTTCATCTACATCTTTTAGTTCTACTTTAAAATTTAAGCCCATAAGCGTTAAAAGCTCTTGTCTACGTGGCGATTTAGATGCTAAAATAATGGGAGGGAAATTGGCAGGCATATTTTATTTTTCTGCTAAAATAAGAAAAGCGACATAAAGCCGCTTTTCTTATTTGATATTTTACCAAGATTAGTTATTTCCACCACCTTGTCTACGTTTTTCCATTTCAGCACGTTGCTCTTTTTGCCAAGCTTCGTAAGTTTTTTTCTGATCGTCTGTTAATACTGCAGTTACTTTTGCATCATTATCAGCACGCATTTTTTGCATTTTCTCTCTCATTGCATCTCTATCGCCACCACCTTGCATTTCTTCACGCATTTTTTTCATGGTTTCCGCCTGCTCAGTAAAAACAGTGGTTAACTTTGTTTTTTGATCATCAGATAACTTTAATTTTTCGTCTAACTGTTTTACGCGTTCTTCAGGCTTCATCATCATTCTGCCTTGTCCACCACCTTGTTGCGCGTTAGCGAAACCAGCTATACCTAGCATTAATCCGCAAATCATCATTAATTTTTTCATGTTGTTTTTGTTGTTTTTGGTTGAAAATTGAGCTAGTTGGAGTGTGCAAAAAGACGAAAGTTTAATCTGTAAATGTAACTTAGCTGTTGCAGATTAAAACAGTTAATCTTTTAGCAATAACACGGGCACATGTGATTTAATGGTCAATTTTTGAGATACACTTTCATGCAATAAACTTTCGAAAAAACTATATTTTTTGGGCAATGCGATAATCAGCTGCGCTTCTTCATTTTTAGCAAATTTTACTATTCCTTTAATTGCATCAGGATGATCCGCATAGTGATAAGCGGGAGAAAAATCTTTGAGCATTTCGTGTAAAAAGTGCTCTTCCTTCAAATCAATAACATCACCAGAGTTAATATTAAGCACCAAAAGTTCTAAAGCATGTTTGCTTAAAATATTTTTAAGTGCGTGCATGGGAATCACCTCTTTAACCTTTCTAAAATCGCAGGCCAAAATGGCTTTACGGATTGATTGATAATCGGCCTTAGGCGGAACAACCAAAACCGGAACCGGGCTTGATTTAGAAATTTTGATCGCATTAGAGCCGATATCACTTTCGTCTTTCGCTTTTTTACCGTTACTACCAATAATAATGAGTTCGATCTCTTCCCTATTTACCCGATCGATGATAGAACGCAGGAGTGTTTCTCTAGTGAGGTAAATTTCTACTTCAGCCTTCGGATTGATCCCGAGCATTTTTACCTTAAGTTTTTCCAGTGCTTCGAGCCTTCTCGTAATTTCATCAGCGATATGAGCATCTGTGGTAACAATTAAATCGGGTGTTGGCAAAATGCTTTCGTATTCTGAAACATAATAGGCATTAAGCAGTATAATTTTTGAGTTCGTCATCGCAAAACTCAGCCTGGCGGCATATTGGGCTGCGTGATCTGCTGTGTTCGAAAAATCTACTGGTACAAGATATGTGCTCATGTGATTAAATTTAACATTTTTTACGTTAACAAATTAATCAATCGATTGATTAATTTGTTAACGTAAATTTCGCACATAATCTGATGTATTGCAAATTTTAATGTCTGAGATTTATAATCTTATTTGGAGTTACCGGCATTCTGAACTTGTTTCAGAATCTTACATGCAGAATGATATTTTTTTAGGAGGGCTTAAATTATCTGGCTGATAAAGACCCTGAAACAAGTTCAGGGTGACGGATCGCAAAAGATCCTTCGACTCCGCTCAGGGATGACTATAACTTGGGCCGTCATTTCGACTGGAGCACAGCGAAATGGAGAAATCTTTAAGTTAATTAGCTATTTGGATGGATGACGAAAAGATCCTGAAACAAGTTCAGGAAGACGGCTCTTGGTAGCTGTCGATTTGTTCAGGAAGACAATCCGCTTAGAGACTTCCTACCAATGAACGAATGGCTAATGAACTATTGAACTAATTACATCCCCGAATCGGCAGCATTTGGATTTTCATCGTGCCATCTGCCCTGTACTTTCATTACTTTTTCGATAATATCGCGGACAGCGGTTTTGCCTCCATTGTAAGGAGAAATGAATGTAGATATCGCTTTTATTTCTGCTACGGCATCAGCCGGGCAGGTTGGAAGCCCTACAAGTTTCATTACTTTTAAATCAGGAATATCGTCGCCCATGTAAAGCACTTCTTCTGCAGCAATGTTTTTATCCTGAAGATACTGATTAAAAATGGCCACCTTATCTCCCGTACCGAGGAAAACATCGGTTACACCCAGATTGAAAAAACGCTTCCCCATGGCAATACCATCTCCACCAGATATAATACAGATGTTATATCCTCTCTTAACGGCCAACTGCATGGCATAGCCATCTTTAATGTTAAAAGTGCGCAACGACTGGCCATTATCAGTAACCTGAACTGATCCATCGGTAAGCACACCATCTACATCAAAAATGAAAGTGGTGATCTCTTTTAGTTTCTGTAAAAACATTCGCACGTTTGGCGTTTAGGGTTAAGCGCTCGGTGCCGACTCTCGACTGAGGACTCCGAACTCAGGACTAATTATTGATTATCTCTCCACTCGTAAACCCAGGCAGATTGAATTTGCTCTAAATGACCTTCACTGCTTTCTTCGCGGGTGCCTTTAAAGTTTGGCAACGCTAAAACCCACTCTAGAAGTTCGGTAAAGCGGATACGGTAGATTTTGGCTTCTGTAAAATCATCACCAAATTTCTCATATAAAGACATTGCAATATCTTCGTAATCGTTCCAGTAAAAAGGTAAAGCAAATTTATCGTTATTCATGTTGTTTTGTTGTTGGTTAATTGTTTGAATTGGTTAATCGGTTAACTGTTTAAATCGGCTAATCGACTCCCGACTGAAGACTTTGGACTCCAGACTAACTAGTGTCCCATAAAGTCAGACTGATCTGGAATGGTAACTTCAATATCGCCGTTAATCACCACACATTGGCAACCTAAGCGAGAAGTAATTTTCGGACGAACAGCTCTATCAATAAAGTCTTCTTCTTTATCAGAAATCTCTTCGATATTATCCATGCCTTTTGTTACGTATACATGGCAGGTACTGCAACCACAAACACCACCACAGTTGTGTTGTAATTCGATTCCGTTATCCAGACAAACATCTAAAACAGATTCACCGGCAGCTATTGGTAATTCAATAGATTCGTGATCTGCTTCTTCAAAATTTATTTTTAGTTTAAAAATGCTCATAATTATTTTGCAAAAGTAATAAGCAGAAGCCGTAATTATGCTATTTCAGCGTTAATTTTATGCTATCGCTCAATGTTTGATAAATGTTCTGCAATTCGGGCATATCGTTTAACATGCTCAAATGCTTATTTAAAGTGCTTTCGTCAGCCCTCACTGCTGGCCCAGTCTGCACATTTTCAGGCAGATTGCTCATTAC
>NZ_JBFTRT010000040.1:0-18200 GCF_056399685.1 Pedobacter sp. 01N416 | reverse complement strand
CCGTTAAAAAGTTTAATCGATATTGATTTTTAAGCTTGCTTTAAGGAAATAAATCATCCCGCATTTATTTAACCTTATCAGATCATGAGCATGCTCCATAAAATTGCCTTAACTTTTATTAAATCTATCGGCCCGGTAACGGCCAAAAATCTTCTTGCTTATTGTGGAAGCGCCGAAAATGTATTTTCTGCAAACAAAAAGCAGCTTTTGCAGATTCCGGGTATTGGAGAGAAAACAATTGAAGCGATTCGTAGTACCGATGCTTTGGTAAGGGCCAGGCAAGAATTAGATTTTATTGAAAAACATGGAATAGAAGTATTGTTTTTCTCTGATGAAAAATACCCTAAAAGGTTAAAGAATTGCATCGATTCGCCAATATTACTTTATGCCAAAGGTACAGTTGATTTTAACCATCAGCGTATCATCAGTATCGTTGGAACCCGTAATGCAACAAGCTATGGAAAAAACCTCTGTAAAGAATTGTGCGAAGTTTTAGCGCCGCACAATGTTTTGATAGTGAGTGGTTTGGCTTATGGTATCGATATAACGGCCCATAAAGAATGCTTTGTAAATAATATTCCTACCGTTGGTGTGCTTGGTCATGGCTTAGATCGATTGTATCCAAAAATTCATAAAACGATTGCTCAAAAAATGGTTTTGAATGGAAGCCTGCTCACCGAATTCCCGATCCTAACCAATCCTGATCGGCCTAATTTTCCACAAAGGAACCGGATTATTGCAGGGATTGCAGATGCTACCATTGTAGTTGAGGCATCAATAAAGGGAGGCGCCTTAATTACCGCAGAAATCGCAAATTCTTATAATAAAGATGTATATGCTTTTCCGGGTAGAACAAATGATGTTTTTTCGGAAGGATGTAATTTCCTGATTAAAACCAATAGGGCCGGATTAATAAATAATGCTCATGATCTGATTTATTACCTGGGTTGGGATGATAAGGTGGGAGAAAAGAAAAAGGAAGCGCAAACCACGCTACACCTTAGCCTTACCCCTAACGAACAGCGGGTTGTTGATGCATTACAAAACGGCCAACTTTCTATAGATGAGCTTTGCATTCAATTGAATATTCAGCAAAGTAAACTGGCAATTGTAATCCTTACATTAGAAATGCAGGGGATTATTGTTTCGCTACCGGGAAAGATATATAAACTCTTATAAGAAATTGAAATTGCGTTTTGCCCAATAATCAATCTATAATGCCTATCATTATTATAGATTATAGAATTAAATTCTTTCAATTTATTGTTTTTAAAATTATGTTTCGAATAAAATATAGTTTATAAAATACTTAATGCCATTGCTTAATTTTGCAACATGTGGTACAATAATATTTTAGAAACCATTGGCAACACGCCATTGGTAAAATTAAATACGATAACAAAAGGAGTTCCGGGAACAATTCTGGCGAAAATAGAGACTACTAACCCAGGCAATTCAATTAAAGACCGTATGGCGGTTAAAATGATTGAAGATGCCGAGAAAAGTGGTAAATTAAAACCAGGTGGAACAATTATAGAAGGAACATCCGGAAATACAGGTATGGGCCTGGCTATGGCCGCCATTATTAAAGGTTATAAATGTATTTTTACCACTACAGATAAACAATCGAAAGAAAAAGTTGATGCTTTACGTGCCTTTGGTGCTGAAGTAATCGTTTGTCCTACAAATGTTGAGCCTGAAGATCCCCGTTCTTATTATTCTGTTTCTTCGCGTTTAGAGCGCGAGGTTCCAAATTCATGGAAACCTAATCAGTATGATAACTTAGCCAACTCACAGGCTCATTATGAGCAAACTGGTCCTGAGATATGGGAGCAGACGGAAGGTAAAATTACCCATTTGGTAGTTGGCGTGGGTACTGGTGGAACCATTTCTGGAACAGGAAAATATCTGAAAGAAAAGAATCCAAATATTAAAGTCTGGGGAATCGATACCTATGGCTCGGTTTTCAAGAAATATAAAGAAACAGGCATATTTGATAAGGATGAAATTTATCCATACATCACAGAAGGTATTGGCGAAGATTTCCTTCCGGCAAATGTAAATTTTGATGTAATCGACCTATTTGAAAAGGTTACAGATAAAGACGCTGCTTTAATGACTCGCGACATTGCGCGTAAAGAAGGTATTTTTGTTGGGAACTCTGCTGGTGCTGCCATTGGCGGATTAATACAGCTAAAAGATAAGCTTAAGCCAGATGATGTTGTTGTCGTTATTTTTCATGATCACGGCAGCCGTTACATGGGCAAAATGTATAATGAAGATTGGTTACGTGAACGCGGATTTTTACAGGACGAAAAATTAACCGCTAAATCTATTCTGGCTAAAAAAGAAAGCACAGAGATTGTAACACTTGATGCACAAAAATCAGTGCTTGAGGCCATCAATACCATTAAATCGATGAATATCTCTCAAATTCCGGTAACGCAACAAGGAATGATTGTAGGTAAAATTGCAGAGAGTGATATTTTAAGTGCATTACTTGAAAATCCAGGTTTAAAATCTGCGCCGATTTCAGAAATTATGACGGCTACTTTCCCTTTTGTTGATTTAAACACCTCAATTGATAAAATTTCTTCATTGATCAATAAAGAAAACTCAGCCGTATTGGTAGAAGATGAATCAGGTAAGATCGAGATCATTACCCAGTATGATATTATTAATGCGATATCAGGGTAGGAGCTAAGATGGAGTATTCCGAGGTCGTCACCCTGAATTTATTTCAGGGTCTTAAGACAAGATAGATGCTGAAATAAATTCAGTATGACGATTCCCCTTAAAAGTGACCAAATAAAAAACGCCCGAGTAAAATTTTACTCGAGCGTTTTTTATTTATGCTATTTTCGCTTTAAGCTTTAGTCTTTCTGCTTCTACCTTAATGACTCGGTGCATCAGCATTTACACGTTTAATCTGCGCACCTAAGGCACGTAAACGAGTGTCGATATCCTGATAGCCACGTTCAATCTGTTCGATGTTGTAAATGGTCGATTTGCCTTCAGCAGATAAAGCTGCAATTAACAATGAAACTCCAGCTCTAATGTCAGGAGAAGTCATGCTGATTCCACGAAGTTTATATTTTTTATCAATACCATTAACGGTTGCGCGGTGTGGGTCGCATAAGATGATTTGAGCACCCATATCGATCAATTTATCCACGAAGAATAAACGGCTTTCGAACATTTTTTGGTGGATTAAAACGTTTCCTTTTGCCTGTGTAGCCACAACCAGCACAATGCTCAATAAATCAGGTGTAAAACCTGGCCAAGGAGAATCCGCAATGGTTAAAATTGAACCATCTATAAAAGTATCGATTTCGTAATGTTTTTGAGAAGGGACATAAATATCATCGCCGCGGCGCTCTAATTTAATGCCCAGTTTTCTGAAAACCTCCGGTATTACACCCAGTTCATCATAACAAACATCTTTAATGGTAATTTCCGACTCTGTCATTGCAGCCATACCAATAAAAGAGCCAATTTCGATCATATCCGGCAACATTCTGTGCTCAGTCCCACCTAAAACGCTAACACCTTCAATGGTTAACAAGTTAGAGCCAATGCCCGATATTTTTGCCCCCATGCGGTTAAGCATTTTGCAGAGTTGCTGTAAATAGGGTTCGCAGGCAGCATTGTATATAGTTGTAGTGCCTTTTGCTAAAACAGCCGCCATTACAATGTTTGCCGTTCCAGTTACCGATGCTTCATCCAACAAAATATAAGCGCCCTGTAAATTGGTTGCATCTACATTAAAGAAAGCTTTTTTGCTGTCGTAAACGAATTTTGCACCTAATTTTTCGAAACCTATAAAGTGTGTGTCTAGTCTTCTACGACCGATTTTATCACCACCTGGTTTTGGGATTGCTGCTTTACCAAAACGTGCCAACAATGGCCCAACAATCATAATCGAACCACGTAAACCACCACCTTTAGCTTTAAAAGTATCAGATTCAAAGAAATTCAAATCAATATTTTTAGCTTCAAAGGTATAAGTGTCTTTATTGATGCGCTCAATGGTAACACCTAAATCGCCAAGCAATTCAATCAGTTTGTTAACATCCTTAATGTCGGGAATATTACTGATGGTTACTTTCTTTTCAGTAAGCAATACAGCCGATAAAATCTGTAAAGCCTCGTTTTTGGCTCCCTGAGGGGTAATTTCGCCTTTTAATTTAATTCCGCCTGTTATTTCAAATGCGTTCATATATTTTTCTTTTGCTAACCCGGTCGTCATGCTGTCCCGAAACTTCGGGATCAGCATCTATTCCAGAGATTCTGAATCAAGTTCAGAATGACGCATGGTTATTAATATTTAGGTTTATTGTTGTTGTTGTTGCGTTGACGGTTATTATTGTTGTTATTGCTCTGGTTTAATGTAAGCATTCTCAATTAATGGTTTAGGATAAGGACTGTCTACATCAATCTGGTAGCCAGAAATAATGTGCAGGTGATCCCAAAGTTTATGCTTAAAATCGGCAACATCACGTAAATGTGGTTGCAAAAAACCCATCAGGTCGATAACCGCCTGGGCATATTTATTACGTTCTTCAATGGTGGGTAATTCGCAGATATACTTCACCATATTTTGTACGTTACGGCCATATTCCGATAAAATTAAATGGCTACGCGTAGTATTATAGTCAAAACTCATGTTCAGATAAATTAATGGATAAATTTTCTGGCGATACGAATTATGAAATAACCAGAAGAGTTTAGGTTATGAATTCACCGAAATGTCTATTGCCAGATTTTCGTTTTTATATATTCAAAGGTAATAAAATTATTTGATTTGTGATATTCATACCTGATTTGAGATATTTTAAATTGATGCGATATTTTTTTGGAAATGTTCGCTCGGTAGTTCTTGGCGTCTTCAGTCCCGTTATTCGCTATAGCCCCGATAAAGGATCGGGAGCTGCCGCTTCTACCGGGTTTATTTAACAAAAGCTTGCGCTTTATGGGAACCTTTTCCGTGTAAATTCGTTATCGTCCTCGTTTGTAACGAGGATGAAAGAGAAAGGCGATTTTATCGCCATTTTTTTGTTTTCCATTACGCATTAAAAATGCAGACTTCTTTAATCCTCGCTACAAACGAGGACTATTTAAGGTACTTCAATATCTCTTAATGTTCTTAATCCCTTAATGGTAAAAAGCCTTAAACTTCATCACTATTCTTCGGGTAATCAAAAAATACCAATTCTCCTGTTCCTTTGCTTACCATTTGCCACGAATCAAAAGGAAAAGAAATTAATACCATACCTGCAGTTGGAATGTTATAAATATCGGCATCGCATAATTGGTTTGCAAAATCTGTAAAACTAGGGTTATGACCAAACATTACTACGTGGTCTGCACCATTATTCAGCCCGTTAACCACTTTAAGTAGAGCTGTGGTATTGGCCTCGTAAATAGATTCTTCGAACTGGATCTGGTCAATATTGTAAGCCTCGGCGAAATATTTTGCGGTAGATTTGGCTCTTTTCGCCGGACTACTTACAATCAGATCTAATTTGAAGCCTTTATTAATCAATCTTTCAGCCATTTCTGGCGCATTTTCTTTGCCACGTTTGTTTAGCGGTCGGTCGAAATCTTTTAAATCTAAATTTCCCCAATCCGATTTGCCGTGACGAACCAAAAGTAATTGCTTAGCCATTTAATTTCTCTTTAATTTTATCTACAATTGTTTCAGGCTTAATTAAGTCTATACAGTTTTCAACACCGCAAAGGCAGGGTTTGTTTCCATAAATAGAATTTGGCCTGCTAGGATGATCAATCTGGATACAGTCCCTTTCCAATTGCCCATAACCCAAAAAACCAGCATATGGATGTGTTGGTCCCCAAACTGAAATTACAGGCACACCAACAAGCGATGCCATATGCATACCGGATGAATCCATACTTAACATTAAATCCAAGTTTGAAATAATGGCAAGCTCTTCCGTTAAGTTAAAGTTACCGATTAAATTATGAACGTTTTTATATGTTTTCGCCCAGTTTTCGGCAGTTGTTTGTTCTGTTTTACCACCACCAAATATGAAAAGCTCATAACCTAATCCGCTTAACAAGGCAATTACCTCCTCCATTTTTTCTAAAGCATATATTTTATAAACATGTTGCGCAAAAGGGGAGATGCCTATTTTTTTTGTGGTTTTATTGGCAAATAAGTTTTGTGCATTTGCTGGAATTGCCTGCGGAGATTTATCTAGTTTATAACTGAGTTTAACCGCAAATCCCAATTCGCGGAAAACATCAGCATAACGTTCTACTGTTTTTCTGAGGGGTTTAAAAACTTTGTTATTGTTACGTGTTAATCTCTTTTTCTCTGCTCTTCCTTTATCTATCCGCCTAATCTTTGTGCCCGTTAAACGGAAGAAAGTAGAAATTGCCCTGCTCCTCAAGTTATCGTGCAGGTCGGCTATTGCGTTTGGTTTATAGCTGCGGAGTTCCTGATAGAGTTTGTATAAACCATCAATTCCTTTATGGACCGTTTTAGGTTGGATAGGGTGGAAGATCAGGTTCGGAATGCGATCAAAAAATGGCTTAAAAGCAGGCCTGCTCACCATGATAATCTCTATGTTGGGGTTCTGCTCTGAAAATTCGTGTAAAACAGAGGCTGCCATGGCCACATCGCCCATTGCCGAAAAGCGTAAAACAATAATTTTTTGGGTTGAGGCCATGTTTTTATTTACCACAAAGACACAAAAGCACCAAGTTTTTCTTAGTGTTCTTCGTGTCTTTTAGCATGATTAATCTTTACTTTTCGCTTTAGCCTTTCAGCTTTAGTCTTTAACCTTTATTATACAACACCGGATTTAAACTCGGATCGTTGTACATTTTCATTTGCTTGTATACTTTCATGTATTTTTTACCCGCCTCAATATCTGCCAATAATTCATCAATACTGGTTGAAAGATCCTCACGTTGTGATAACAATACATTTAATTTCGTCTGGCATTGTGCACGGTGCTCAACCGAGGCACTTTCACGTTCAGCTTCTTCCTGCATGTGGTAAATTTTCAGTGCAAGGATGGAAAGCCTGTCTATCGCCCATGCAGGGCTTTCTGTATTGATTTTTGCATCTGGTAAAGCCGAAATTCCCTGATAAAGATTTAAAAAATAACCATCAATAAACTCAACCATATCGGTACGCACCTGGTTTTGTGCATCAATGCGTCTTTTCCAGCTCAAACCTTCAACAGGATCAATCTGAGGGTTACGCACCACATCTTCCATATGCCATTGTGCCGTATCGATCCAGTTCTTAACATAAAAGAGATGCTCTAAACTTTCGGCATCATATGGGTTTTCAACCGGGTGGTCAATATCATCAAACTTATGGTAGTCTGTAATTACTTGATTAAATATGCGGTTGGCAATTTCACTTATCATTGGGCAAAGATATTAAAAGATTGAATAGATTGATTTTTTCCTGGCGGGTTGATTGCACAGATTTTAAGATTACACCGATTTATTCGTGAGATTTAAAATAAGATGACTTAGGGCCTGTTTTTCCTAAACCCTAAACCCTTCTACTGTTAAAATACGCAGTTATTTCTTCCAAAGAAAAAGAATTTAAACATTTGTCGGCACTTAAACCACCTTTGCGGGCAACCAGTATACCATAATGCATATCATGGAAACCTTCGGTTCTGTGGGCATCAGGATTTACTGAAAGCAACACCCCTTTTTCTAAAGCGTAACGGTGCCAGCGCCAATCTAAATCCAAACGTAAAGGATTGGCATTAA
The DNA here is from genome assembly GCF_056399685.1 of Pedobacter sp. 01N416. Taxonomy (NCBI): domain Bacteria; kingdom Pseudomonadati; phylum Bacteroidota; class Sphingobacteriia; order Sphingobacteriales; family Sphingobacteriaceae; genus Pedobacter; species Pedobacter sp. 01N416. The sequence continues at coordinate 10,439 of NZ_JBFTRT010000040.1, read as the reverse complement.
TTTCGATCACCACTTTGTTTGCTGCACAGGCATCAATAATCTTTTTATAATCTATCGGGTATCCGGCTCTGCTTAACAATAAACGGCCTGTTGGATGCCCTAAAATGGTGGTATATGGATTTTCAATAGCTTTTAGCAAACGTGCGGTGGCTTTTGCTTCGTCCATACGTAAATTGCTGTGCACAGAAGCCACTACAAAATCGAATGTTTTTAAAATATCATCCGAATAATCCAATGAGCCATCACTTAAAATGTCGCTCTCAATACCTTTGAAGATTTTAAAGGGAGCGAGTTTTTTATTTAGTTCGTCAATTTCCTGGTGTTGACCAAAAACACGTTGCTCGTTTAAACCTTTTGCATAAACAGCGGTTTTAGAGTGATCGCATATCCCTAAATACTGAAGATTTAAGTTTTCTTTACAATATACAGCCATTTGCTCCAGGGTGTGTACGCCATCGCTCCAGGTAGAGTGGTTGTGCAAACTGCCCTTTAAATCTTCGTACTGAATTAAAGTTGGAAGTTTATTTACCTTCGCGAGCTCAATTTCGTCAAAATCTTCACGAAGCTCAGGCTCGATAAAAGATAAACCTGCTTTGCTATAAATTTCTTCCTCCTTTGCAAAAGGGCCTTCACCCGCCAATGCTAAAACCTTTTCTACATGCTCCGTATTTCCAGTTAACCTGAACCATTGCAAATAAAAATCAGTTTTTTCTGCCAAATGAATTTTTACTCTAAAACCTGCTTCAGTGGTGCAGATGAAAGCATTTTCTGCTTCAATCAAAGAAAGTGCTTCGAAAGCAGGCAAGTTTTGTTTAAGGGTATCAATTTGTGCTGTACCGATCACAATTTCCAGTTCATCGATAATCTCACAGGCGCGGCGGTACTGACCAGCGAAGCCCAAAAGTGCACTGTTGTCAATTTTTCCAGTCCAATCCGCAAGCTGTGTAAATAAAGTTTTGGCAAAACCTTCAACCTGGGCGTATAAAAACCGTCCGTTGGCCGCGAGTTTAAATTCGATCGCATTCTTAATTTCTTCCTGGGTTTTTAAACCGAAACCTTTGGYTTCAATTAAGCGGTTTTCGTTACAGGCATAATACAATTCACCTATACTTTCTATACCTAAGGTACGCCAGATAATGAATATCTTTTTTGGTCCGATGCCCTTTATGGCCAGCATCTCTACTACACCTTCGGGTGTTTTCTCTCGAATTTCGTTAAGTTCTTTTAATTCTCCTGTTTGGAGAAGTTCAATGATTTTGGAAGCCAGTCCTTTACCAATACCTTCAATTTTATCCAGCTCATCTAAAGGTTTATCCTTTAAAGCAAAGGGTAATTTATCTACCTTAAAATAGGCATTTGTAACAGATTTAATTTTGAAGGGATTTTCTTCGTGCAGTTCCATAAGCTGCGATAGAAGGCGTAAGGTACGGGCGATGGTCTTGTTTTCCATAAGGGGTAAAATTAGGAAATAATGCCTCAAATCCTTCTTGTACTCATAAAATTAAAACACAATTTTATTAATTGTTGTTTTACAATCATGAAATCTATAAAATTCGCCCTCTTGGGATTAAGTATAAGTGTAGCCGCTTGTCAATCTGCCAGTAAAACAGATCAAAATGCCGATTCAATAAGTAATTTAACATCAGCCCCAACACAAAGTCTTGATGAGCGCTTTCTGGTTGTCGCTGGTCGGTCAGTTGGAGAAATTGCACTTGGAGAGGATATGGAAGAGGTAGGTAGAAAATTAGGCAGGCCAAATGCCGGTGATGCCGCAATGGGAAAAGCCTGGGGGATTTGGTACAGTGACGATTCTACCGCGAAACACCGCAACGAAATTGCGGTATACTCTTCTTATCGGGATACGAGTATGCGTGTAAAAGATGTAAAACAGATTAGAGTTACCTCCAATAAGTTTAAAACAAAGGATGGCTTGGCAACCGGGAGCACGTTGGAAGATGCGAAATTGAAGTTCCCAACCATTGAAAAACTTTCTGCCTATTTAAATGAAGATAAAGATACCGTTACGGTTTATGATGCCAAAAAAGATGGAATTGGCTTTGAATTTTTAAAAGGGAAAAGTATTTCCTTAACGGTTCATCAGGTGAATATTCCGGTTAATGCGACTTATCTTACTTTGCATCCCGAATGGAAAGTGATCGAGTAGGAAAGACGTAAGATCGGAGATTTTAGACGTGAGATGAATAATTTTATATTAACCTCGCAGGTTTTTAAACGGCTTCAGCCTTCAAAACCTGCGAGGTTAATTATTATTTAATTACTGCTTCAAATGGCATTCTGGCCTGAATGCCAGAGCTTGCAATTACCTTTTTCATTTGCTGGTAAAGCATGTAGTTATCGCCAAGTTCTTGTTTGGTGTAATAGGTTTTAATCCTGTCTGTACCCTCATCCATTAACGATTTCCATGGATCAATTACATCTGGATATTCTACAACCTTATAATTTTTTAATTTAGCCTTTTTAGCGGCTGCCTTAATGGCATCGTTAAAACTTCCTATTCTATCAGCCAAACCAATTTGAACGGCATCTGTACCGATCCAAACGTGGCCACCTCCAATGCTATCAATATATGCTTTGCTTTTCTTTCTGCCATCGGCCACACGGCTTACAAAACCGCTATAAATTCTGTTCAGTTCATTTTGGATGATGAATCTTTCACCTGCAGTCATAGGGCGGTTAGTGGCCATAATATCGGCGTATTTACCGGTTTTAACGCCATCAAATGTAATTCCCAGTTTGTTGGTCATTAAATTTTGGAAGTTCGGGATAATACCGAATACACCAATCGAGCCTGTAATGGTATTCGGTTGCACAAAGATACTGTCGGCAGCGCAACCAATGTAATAACCGCCTGATGCGGCAACATCGCCAAACGATGCAATAACTGGTTTTTCTTTTTTGGTCAATACAATTTCTCTCCAGATCACATCCGAAGCAAGTGCACTACCTCCTGGTGAGTTTACACGTAAAACCACCGCTTTAATGTTATCATCCAATCGTGCTTTTCTAATTGCCCTGGAAATACGTTCCGAACCGATCTGGTTGTCAGAACCTTCGCCGCCATTAATTTCGCCATTGGCATAAATTACGGCTACTTTATCTTTTCCTTCGCCAGTATCTGTATTGTTTTTCGCATAATCATTAATCGTAACCGAACGGATATTTTCACCCCTGGTTCTTCCAGATAATCCCTTCAGCTCTTCTAAAATCTGATCTTTATATTTCAGGGCATCGATCATTTTAAAGTTTACGGCATCTTGTGGCTGTTGTACTTTGTAATTATCGGCAATGTTATAAAGACTATCTTTTTGAATGTTTCTACTTTGCGCAATATCAGTTAAGAAAGTATTGTACAATCCGCCAACATAAGCTGTAACCTGTTTGCGGTTATAATCGCTCATTTTATCTAAAATGAAAGGCTCTACTGCACTTTTATAGTTTCCTACACGGATGACCTGCATTTCTACTCCAACTTTTTCTAAAGTTCCTTTAAAGAAAGTTAATTCAGAGCTAAAACCTTTAAATTCTAAAGCGCCTTCGGGATTTAGATATACCTTATCAGCAACTGAAGCTAAATAATAAGCGCCTTGTGTATACACTTCGCTGTAGGCAATAATTTTTTTGTGAGATTTTTTGAAATCGATCAACGCATTCCTAACTTCGCGCAAAGTTGCAAAACCTGCATTCGGACTGCTCACATTCAGGTAGATGCATTTAATATTATCATCTGTTTTGGCTTTTTGTACTGCTTTTAAGAAATCGTTTAAGCCAATACCATCTTTTTCTTCACCACCAACAATTGGCAGGTTTCCGAATGGGTTTTTGGGTGTACGTTCTGTAATGGCCTGGTCTAAATTTAGGAATAGTACCGAATTGTTAGACACAACAACGGTTTTGTCGCTATCAATAGAAGATATTAGACCCACCACAACTACGAAGCAGATCACAAATACAATTACTATTGATAAGAAAAAGCCCAGCATAGAGGCAAATAAATACTTAAAGAATTCTCTCATTTAAATGTTTTAATTTTGTGTTGTAAAGATATAAAAATACATGATGCTTAATAAAGCTTTAGAGTACAACACGGCTTATTTGTTACTGGGTGGAAATTTAGGCGATAGGGAGGCGAATTTGAAAAAGGCCATCGAACTGGTGAACGATAAAATTGGTCATGTGATAGCCATCTCATCTCTTTATGAAACCGCTGCGTGGGGTAAAACCGACCAACCTTCTTTTTTGAATCAAGCTGTGAGTTTACGAACCCGTTTAACGGCGCTTGAAGTTTTAGCGCATGCATTAAGTATCGAACAGGAATTGGGCAGGGTAAGAAAAGATAAATGGGGAGAACGGTTAATTGATATCGATCTGATCCTTTTTGGAGATGAAATTATCAATATTCCGGATAAACTTCAGGTACCTCACCCCCATATGCAGGATAGAAAATTTGTAATGGAGCCTTTGGCTGAGATTGCACCAGAGGTGATACATCCACTGTTGAGAGAAACGATGCTCGATATTTGCAGAAATATTACAGATCCGCTTGAGGTTAAAAAACTGTAGCGCATCAAATTCTACGGCATACGAAGGTGACAAAGGTTTATATTAGGATCGCCCAGCTCGTACTTTACAAATACTATTAAGGCTTTTAAAACTTATGAAACGAAAAAAAGAGGCCCTTCGACTACACTGCCATTGACAGATTCCAATATAAGGGTCGTCATTCCCGCGCAGGCGGGAATCTTAAAGCTTATTGCATTACGATTATTCATAAATTTTCCTTTTTTCAGAGGCATTCATGAGCACTTCGTGGTTCCCAATCAAGTTGGGAATGACGATTCCGCACAATATATTAATTCATTAAAATCCCCTGTCATTCATATTGACTTTTATGAAATAAATTATCTCTCAGGATTATTTATTTGGAGTTGCTCCCTTAAAATGCAGAAAAGATGAAGCGATATATAATACCAGTACAAAAGGAATTGCTGCAAATTTTAGAAAAGCAATTAATATAGCCGATAGGATAAGGAAGATAAATTTAATTTTATTTTTCGCCCAGCTTAAATCGCTGAATTTTAAAGAGAATATTTTGATTTCGCTCACCAGTAAAAAACTTGTAATTGCTGTAATGGCAATCAGTAAAATGCTAGAACCAATAACCTGAGGATAATCATTGGCAATAAAAGGTAGAGAACAGATAAACAAAGTATTCATAGGCGTATTCAAACCAATAAAATCTTCTGTTTGCCTCGTATCATTGTTAAATTTGGCCAGTCTAAGTGCCGAAAAAATAGTAATGATAAATCCAAGATAAGGAAGGTATTCAGATGAATAATCGCTTGCCTTTAATAAGTGAAACATGATTACTCCCGGTAAGAACCCAAAACTTACCATATCTGCCAAAGAATCAAGATCTTTTCCAATTGCCGATTTTACATTTAATAAACGCGCAACCATACCGTCAAAAAAATCAAAAATTCCGGAGAAAATAACGAAATAGGCTGCGGTTTCTAAATTGCCTTTAAATGCAAAAACGATTCCGATACAACCTGAAAAAAGGTTTGCACAGGTAATCGCATTAGGGAGATGTTTTTTTAGCATGGGGTTGGGCGCTAAGCGCATGGGGTTTGAAACGCATTACTCCAAACCCCAAACGCCAAACTTATTTAGCTGTTCATCGAAATTAAGAACTCTTCGTTACTTTTTGTTCCTTTTATTTGAGATTGAACAAATTCCATCGCCTCTTGACTGTTCATATCAGCAAGGTGGTTACGTAAAATCCATACACGTTGCAAAATATCTCTATCTAACAATAAATCATCGCGACGGGTACTTGAAGCCGTAATATCAATTGCAGGGAAGATACGTTTGTTAGATAATTTACGATCTAATTGTAGCTCCATGTTACCTGTTCCTTTAAATTCTTCGAAGATCACTTCATCCATTTTAGAACCTGTATCGGTTAATGCAGTAGCTAAAATGGTTAATGAACCCCCATTTTCGATGTTACGTGCCRCACCGAAGAAACGTTTTGGCTTGTGTAATGCGTTTGCATCAACACCACCTGATAATATCTTACCTGATGCTGGTGCTGTTGTATTGTAAGCTCTGGCCAAACGAGTAATCGAGTCTAAAAGGATTACCACATCATGTCCACTTTCTACCAAACGTTTCGATTTCTCTAAAACAATATTGGCAATTTTAACATGGCGTTCGGCTGGTTCATCAAAAGTTGAGGCAATTACCTCTGCTCTTACACTACGGGCCATATCGGTAACCTCTTCCGGGCGCTCATCAATTAATAAGATAATTAAATAAACTTCCGGGTGGTTTTTAGCAATTGCATTTGCAACCTCTTTAAGCAGGTTGGTTTTACCTGTTTTTGGTTGTGCAACAATTAAACCACGCTGCCCTTTACCAATTGGTGTAAATAAATCCATAATACGGGTAGAATAATTGCTGTTATCCGTAAATAAATTTAATTTTTCTGTTGGAAAAAGTGGAGTCAGATAATCGAAAGGAACACGGTCGCGAACCTCAGCAGGAATTCTGCCGTTAATGGTTTCTACGCGAACCAGCGGGAAATATTTTTCGCCTTCTTTTGGCGGACGGATGCTACCTTTTACCGTATCACCGGTTTTCAAACCAAAAAGTTTTATCTGAGACTGCGATACATAAATATCATCAGGAGAAGTTAAATAGTTGTAATCTGCAGAGCGCAAGAAACCGTAACCATCAGGCATAATTTCTAAAACACCTTCATTTGTAATTACGTTATCGAAATCCAAGTTGGAGTAACTGTTTTCGTTTTTGTGGTGATTGCCACCGCCTGGTTGTTTTTGCTGGCGGTTTTCGTCGCGCTGTGGTTTTTCCTGTTTTTCTTTAGGCTCTTGTTTTTGTTTCGGAGCTGCCGGAAGTACTTCTGCACTTTCTTCTATTAAAGCTGAGATTGGTTTTACACTTTCTTCAGATTCAATAATTCTGTCTGGTTGTCTTTCTGGCTGTTGTTGATGTTGAGGCTCGTCAAATAACGTTACAGTGTCTCTTCTTCTTTCAATTGGCGCTGCAGGCTCATCTTTCGTTAACCTTGCTCTTTTTTTAACAGGCTTATCGGCTGTAGTAGCTGGTTTTTCAGCTGCCACTGTAGAAGCGGCTGCTGCAGCTGCGGCAACTTTTGGTGCTTTTGCAGTTTTGGTTTTAGGTGCAGCTGCAATAGGTTCGATTTCGCTATAAGGGTCTGCACCGGCTTTAGCAGCATTTATAATTTCTTGTTGGTGTAAAAGTACTTCAACAAGGTCGATTTTTCTTAGGGAGTCGGCACCTTCAATGCCATAGCTTTTTGCTAGCTCACGTAATTCTGTTGTGAGCTTATCATTTAATTCTGTTTTACTAAACATTCTAAATATATATGTTTCAAGAAATTTTTCATTTGTTTATAACGGATGTTTTCTGTTATAAATCTACACAGGCTTAAATATATTTGTGTTAGTGTAGGCCTGGCTTTTCATTGTGTATAAATTCTTAAGGCTATAAAACATTAAATGAGTTCATTATGGAAAATGCTCAAATTGTTTCATAATTGTTTACAAGCTGAATAAAAAGCAAAATGTGCTTTTAAAAAATGGTAACAAAAAACAAGTCTTGATAAATTTTTCTGGGATATTCAGATAAACGGTTGAGAAATTATATTGCAATTGTATGTATTTGAAACGTAATCTGCAAGCAAAAGTTTAAAATGTTTATAAAAATAATTAATGTGAGCATTATTTTATCGCTCAGAAAACTTAAAAATCTTCATATTTGCAGCAAATAAGCCCATATATGACAAAGCAACAACTTTTCGAGCAGATACAAAAAAAACGTTCATTTTTATGTGTCGGATTAGATTCTTCGTTAGATAAGATACCGAAACACTTATTGAAGTATGAAAATCCGATTCTGGAATTCAATAAACAGATTATTGATGCCACAAAAGATTTGTGTGTAGCTTATAAGCCGAATACTGCCTTTTATGAGTGTTATGGAAAGAAGGGATGGGAAACTTTGATCGAAACCTGGAAATATATTCCTCAGGATATTTTTTCTATTGCTGATGCCAAACGTGGCGATATTGGCAATACTTCTGCCATGTATGCCGAAACCTTTTTCAATGCCGCATCATCAGACATGAGTTTCGATTCGGTTACCGTAGCACCTTACATGGGTAGCGATTCGGTAACGCCTTTTTTAACTTTTAAAGGTAAATGGGTAATTCTTTTGGCTTTAACCTCGAATGCTGGCCATGCCGATTTTCAATTGCAGCAAATTGGCGAAGATAAACTTTTCGAAAAAGTGCTTAAAACATCGCAAACCTGGGCTACAGATGAACAGATGATGTATGTGGTAGGAGCAACCCGCGGCGCAGCTTTTGGTGATGTACGTAAATTAGCACCGAATCACTTTCTTTTAGTACCAGGTGTTGGCGCACAGGGAGGAGATTTAAATGAAGTGTGCAAGTATGGCCTAAATTCACAATGCGGTTTGCTGATTAATTCTTCGAGAGGCATTATCTATGCCAGCCAGGGAGAAGATTTTGCAGAAAAGGCCAGGGAAGAAGCGTTGAAACTTCAAAAAGAAATGGAGCAGATCTTAATTGATGCTGAATTAATTAACCACAGATAAAAAGGATAAACACAGATTTGGGTTTTTCAACACACTAGTGCCGAAATATTTTTTATAAATTGGTTTAATGGATAATCTAAATGAGATCACCGAAAAAATAATTGGAGCTGCATATAAAGTTTCAAATACTTTAGGAAGTGGTTTTTTAGAAAAAGTGTATGAAAATGCATTATTCATTGAAATTAAAAAGGCTGGATTAATCGTCACAAAACAACACGCATTGCAGGTTTTCTATGATGATCAAGTTGTAGGAGATTATTTTGTCGACTTGTTTATTGAAAATGAAGTTGTTGTTGAACTAAAAACAGCTAAAGTAATAACGGATATCCATCAGGCACAGCTAATGAACTATTTGATTGCTTGTAATAGACGCTGTGGTTTAATCATAAATTTTGGTAAGCCAAGAGTTGAAATAAAAAGAATGCTCAACGGCTATAATCTCTAAAATATCTGTGTTTATCCGTGTTCATCTGTGGTTAAACATATATCAATCATGAAATCAAAAATAGATATTAAACTCATTCTCGCCCTATTTGGCGTGGCCTTAATATGGGGCACAACATATTTAGGAATAAGAATTGCCGTAGAAAGCATTCCGGCCTGGTATGTAACAGCCATTCGTCAATCTGTCGCTTCGATAATTATATTGGTTCTGTTAATTAAACAGAAGGAATTAAAATGGATTGGGTGGACGAGTTTTAAACGACAGATCTTATTGTCTATTTTAATGGTGGTAATTGCAAATGGCATGACAACCGTTGCCGAAAAGACTATTCCAAGTGGATTGGCATCTTTAATTAATGCCACATCTCCCTTGCTCGTATTTCTCGGATGCGTATTTCTAGGGATTCAAAAGGCCAGTTTAAAGGGGTTCATTGGCGTTTTTATCGGTTTTTTAGGTATTGTTTTTATTTTTAGAGATGGTTTGAATGATTTGCTTGAACCAGGTTACCGGAATGGGATTTTATCATTGGTAATTGCGGTTTCAGGTTGGACAATCGGCACCATTTATTCGAAGAAACATAGTGGTAAGCCTCAATATATTTTCTTAAATCTATTTTACCAGTTTGTGTTTTCGGCCATTATCCAGTTGGGCCTAGCAATGGTATTCTCCGGCAAGGCTGATGTAAATTCCTGGAAAACAGAAAGCATATTTGCCACAGTTTATTTAGCTGTCTTCGGGTCTGTTTTAGGTTATTTCTGTTATCATTATGCCCTTAAAAAGGTTTCAGCATCCGAAGTTTCCATCTTAACTTACTTCAATACCATTATTGCCATATTTTTAGGTTGGTTAATTTTAAATGAAAAGGTAGGTCTAGACTTGGTCGTTGCAACCGTTTTAATTATCGCAGGGGTTTTTATTACCAATTATAAAAAGAAAGCCGAAGTTAAAGTGACCTAAAATTATTATCTTTAAATATTAAGATAACAGTTATGAAAGATTCGTCAGGAAAAATAAGCTTTGAGAGATTAACTGAACTGGTTAGGGCATTAACAGTGGAAGAAAAACAAAAACTGATCAACATCTTAAAAGAAGAAAAGCAATTTGTTGTTGAAGAGGCAGCTGTTGCTTATGTAAAGAAAGATCAAGTATCATTTGATGAAAAATGGGCTCAAAGTATTTCTGCAGAAGAATTTGAGAAATCCGTCCATGAGAACATACAAAAACTGCCTTGGAAATAGCTGTAAATTTTCATCCTTCGGTACTCTTGTATTTTAATCAACTAATTGATAATTTGTTTTATGAGGGATACTTT
>NZ_JBFTRT010000039.1:0-15599 GCF_056399685.1 Pedobacter sp. 01N416 | reverse complement strand
CCTGTCAGCGCCAATCCATACATAGTGCGGAAACATTTTATGTGGAAACAGCATTTTTGTTAGCATATCATTGTATGCTACGGGCAGGGTTATCGGAGATCCGTCTTTTTCGCGGTCAAGCAAAAACTTAGTTAACTTCTCTTCCGTATCTTTTACCGAATCCCCTATCAGAAGCACCTGAAGGTTTTTCCCATACTTCTGTTGAAGCTCCTGCATGTGCGGAAAACCCTTTATACATGCACTGCACCAAGTTGCCCAAAAGTCAAGGATGACCGCTTTTCCCTTTAGTGAAGAAAGTGAAATTGGCTGTTTATTACCATTTAGGATTTTTTCAAATACAATTTCAGGAACCTTATCCCCTATTGCCAATGGTTTTATATTTTGAGTAGGAAGACCTTGTCCATAACCTTTAAATAAAAGGCAAAGCGTAGCCATTGCGATAAAAATTATCGATTTTTTCATAATTGTTCAGTTAGTTGATTAATAGAAAAATAGATCCAAAAGCAATTTTAGATCAAATAGAAATGCCTACAGATGGTTTAAGAACCAATACCAATCCATAATGAAATTTAAGCGTTGCCACCTGTAGGCAGAAGCAACATCATTCAGGATTTTTGGGTTTCAGTGCATACATCCGATCGAAGGGGCATGAACATAGGATAGAAATTTGGGACGATAAAAAAATAAGGATACCCGGGCCATAGAAAGATAATCCACACCTAAAGTATTGGTCAGTCACTCGGAAAAATGGATTACTTTTTTTCATACCCGTATTGGTTATATACGAGTCTCTTGGAATGAAAAGCACTATAGCTGGGCTCTAAATACCGGGCTGCAGGTTTCTGACGACCTTGGAACGATATACAATAGAGCCCATAACGCTATAGAGTGTACGAAAGTACGCAAAATATCGTCATGGGCATTAATCTATTGTCTCTTCCAATAGCAATTGTCAGAATTTGCAGTCGAGACTCTTTAATTAACACCAAAAAATTTTGAGTTGATATTAAGGTATACCTACTCCAACGATAAAGATACAAAAAAAGATCCATTGTGGCAATATTGCCACGAACATATTTTTAGAATAGTTGGAATTTCATCCCAATGAGAAACCATGAGTGTTGATTCTTCTGATAACTAATAAATACCAATTAAAAAATCTTAATATCCTTATTATTCACCTTTAGCCATAAATAAGAAAATGAAATAAATCAAGTACACATCAAATCATCCGCAGCCTATGAAAAATAAGGTAAGATGCGTGATCATCGACGATGAGAAACACGCAATTTCGCTACTCAAAACCTACATCGGTTCAATGTCTAATCTTGAACTGTTCAAAACCTTCAACAATCCGCTCGAAGCCCYTTCAGGAATCACCGCTGAAGACGACATCGACATTATCTTCCTCGACATTGAAATGCCACATCTTTCAGGCATAGAACTTGCGAAGGAGCTCAGACCAAAAGCCAGGTCCATTATCTTTACAAGCGCCTATAACAGATCGCTTGAAGCCTTTGAAGTCAGAGCCAACCATTATCTGCTCAAACCACTTAACCTCGCCAAATTTACCCAAACGGTCATGGGTATAATAGATAACGAGCTTTCCAAATCCGACGAAGAGGGGAAAAATATCAAGTTCTTTAAGACCGGAGAAAAGGGAAAGCTGTCCAGGATCGACAAGCAAGAGATCCTGTACTTTGAAAGTGCAAAAAACTATGTCAGTATGGTTACTGCCGATAAAAAGGAGCTCGTGTATCTGACATTAAAGGAAGTTGAAAAAATTTTCTGCAAAGATCTTTTTTACAGGGTACACCGTTCACACGTAATCAATGCAGATAAAATCCAGAAGATAGTGGGCAACACCATAAATCTGGGACAAGGCTATCAGGTACAGATGGGAGGCACTTATAAAAGTGGCCTTTTGAAGTTTTTAGAAGAAAAGACTTTGTTAACCGGCCGGATATAACAGATCTTAAAATTTAACGGTCTACATTGATATGTGTCCCGGTAACGGTAATGGTGAGGCTGGTCACAGTTGGATCAGTACTCTGGAGATTTCGGTCCCCTGCCGTGCGGAAGATAAAAACTGTTTTTTTCTTCAGCCTTTTCTGCTGGTGTTTCATAGTTTATTCCCTGAAACTAGGGGCTTAAAAACACCAGAAAAAAGTTATTACACCGGGGATAATTCAGGGGTGACCAATACAATTATAGCCGTGATGAATAAGATTCTAAATTTTTTCAAAAAGCAAAAGATCCACCTGATCGGATGGACAGTCTTCATCCTATGTGAGATATTTATTGTCGGCTTTTCTACTGGTCTGTTTGGTGATACCGAAAGCTACATTATCCATTACATCATAAATATTTTGCTCTTTTATTTCTGTGCACATTGGGCCTATCCCATAATATTCAGAACCAACTTTCACTGGATATGGAAACTTCCAATAATTGGGGGCTTCACCTTTTTATGTTATCTACTTATAAATTACATTGTAGATACCAGGATTTTGAAGCACCAATCATGGAAGACTGTTCAAGAACTCGAGATGGGTCATAAATATATTCTTGGTGTGCTATATCGGGCCGCGCTATTTATGGGAAATGCAGGATTTTACTATCTGTTTCTCGTCCACCTCAAAGAGGTGAAGACCAGGGAGGCGGCAGAAAAAACCAATTTCCAGATCCAGATTTCCAAAAGGGAAATGGAAGCAAAACTTGAGCAAGCTAGAAACTCTTATCTAAAAGCACAGATCAATCCCCACTTACTTTTCAATACCCTCAGTTTTATCTACCAGGACATACTTGCCAATTCGCCAAAAGCAGCTGAAGCAGTAATGAGCTTATCCGACATCATGCGTTATAGCATAAACTGTGAATTCACAGAATCTACTGTCCCCCTGAAAGAAGAGATAGCCCAAGTAAAAAGCTTGATCCGGCTTCAGAGTACACGGTTTGAGGAGGAACTTAGCCTTACTTTTGAAATTGGAGATAACATCGACAATATAAAGTTTATTCCCCTTGTCCTGGTAACCCTTGCCGAGAACATATTTAAGCACGGAGTCGTTCTTGATCCGCAGCATCCCGCTAGGTTAGCAATTAACCAGCGCGGAGARTTCCTAACCATACAGTCATGCAACCTACCCGATAGAAAAAGCAGGGCGAACAGCATGCACAAGGGGTTGGAAAACATACGCCAAAGACTGGAGATCGCATATGGAAAGGCTGCAACGATGGAACATGGGATTAAGGACGGATATTTTGAACTTGAGATCAAAGTGAGGACAGATTGATGTCCCATCAACAAAACGAACCATTTTACCCTGATATAACTGTATTAAAATCTATCATCATATGAAAATAATAACCATAAAAATTATCTTTATAGTTGGCTTATTTAGCTTCTTATCATCTTGGGGGCAGCTTCCGCAGACAAAAGCTGTAAACGGTCTACTTCTTACCGTTGAGGATAACCTGCTGAATGTACCGCCCAAGGGGAAATATGCAAAGGTGGCAGATAGCCTAGATAAAACCCTCATCAAGAACCCTAGTGATACCACCAGTCTTTTCTATCGCGCGCTTATATATTATACTCATAACCAGATGTTGGCAGAGCCCTATCAACACACTAAAGGTACCTTAGAAAACCTGACCAAGGCAAAAACTCAGATAGAAAAAGCAATCAAAACAGGAATGCAGGATTTTAGGGCACGGCAGCTTAGGGCACAGATTTATAGCGAACTATGCTACCGTTTTACAAACGATGAATCCTGGATGTTCAGCAAGGTTCAGATGACATCCAGGAAAGCGTTATTTGATAACTACAAAGTTCTGGCAAACCGTTATATCGACGAGCTGTCTATGCAGGACAAAAATAATGCGTATCAATATACAAAAAGGAAGATAAGTTTTACCTATAAACTTTAAAGAATGCCTATTGGATTAAATCAGCTCTGACTTGCAAAGGGCTCGATACGAAAAAATTGTTTCTTGCTTTAAAACCGTTTAAGCCTTTTTTGCGTATAATTGTTTTGTAAGGGGTGAGAGCCTTACATCAACTTTCAGTTGAGAGCGTTAATTTAGATCGGGATAATCATTAATTTGATTATCCCTTTTTTGCCTTATAAAATGCGGGTTATGTTTTAAAGGAAAGTACCAAGCTTGCGTTTCAAATAATCAGGCTTAGCCCACCCTCCAACTATAAAGTAAAAATGATTCAGATCTCAGCTGCTCCCCCTTCACCTTACCCTGGCTGAAGCAAGATTTTTAAGTTTCAGGTTTTTTATTTATTTTGTTTACATGGAAATAAATGAGTCAAGCGGTTATGTTAAGGCGAGAGCGTTACTCCTGGCCGAATATTTCAGTCAGCGCGGATGGCTGGTAACCGCAGGAAAAAACAACTGTATACTGATTTACGTGCAAAATGAAGATATATACAATTTTACGGAAGACCAATTGATGGAGATAATATGTGAATCAGACTGGCATATAGCGGGAACAGGTTTAAAGACCAGCCCGGTTACCTACATGTTTTATCATCGGGGCGAATTTCACAAAAAGTTCGAGGTACTTTCCAGTAGTGAATATGACATCTACGACAATGATTGAATCAGTAGGTGACTCAATAAAAACAGCCAAATACTATAAAGTCTTGGTAAGTCCAACTCATTAATAGACTACATAACAACTTAGGTGCATCTTAAAAGCGGCAGTCGGTTTTTTGAAAGGGCGATGGTGCCAGGGAAAACCGCTGCCGAAAATTGGGCGGGCGAAGCCCGCCGCCGGACGATTTTGAAAAGCTTATATCAGTATCTGCTTTGAACAGAAACTGCCAAGGTTCAGAAAAAAACCACGGTTTTCTATGATGCCAACCCGCAACATCTGCCACAGAAATGATGACCCCATATTGGCCAGAACCCAATTGATAAAAAGATCCTGTTTGTTCAATGCTTCGGCAAGCGAACAGCTTGGTTCGTCATCCAGTTCTCCCCCTTTCGCCAACATCTCCCGATAATCAGCCACTAAAGAGGGCAGAACTCCAATAGTTGCAAACCTATCCGACTGGGGCTGTTTGATCGCTCCAATAGTTGAAAGTACCATTTGCCCTGACTCTCTGCTGTTACCGAAATCGAGCAGATAAATATTTTCATCCCTTTGTGTATTTTTTGGTCTGGCATGCAAGATTTCCTCAATCTCTATCCTTGCCCCAATGGTATCAACACAGCAAACGGTGATATTTGCAGTCGTATTCTTTCCCTTGGTGAAACGTTCCGGAATGGCTTTCCAGTTGGTTCCAAAAAAACGGTTGATTCGGTTGATCAGTGCCATTCCTTTATTAAGCCCGATCTCGTTCTCTGTGAACAACTGCCTCGCTAGGTTTGCAGGTTGCACCTTATCGTCATCAAACACCCGAACATGTAGTCCCGCATGGCCGAGGGCGTTAAGCGCTTGGTTAATCCGCGCAAGGGCGGTAATCATCTGACTGCCTGTCCCCCCTGCGCCAATAAGGTTTACCGAGATGGGATTTGTGGGATTCAAAAGATAGGGATGTACGATGTGTACCCGTTTTTTTTCGCTTTTCATATTAAAATATCACTAAGTTTTTGATTGGATTTTTTTAGGAGGCTTTTAGGGAACATCTTATTTGTTCCGATCAGTTTCTTCCAAAGCTGGACAATGTTGGTCTTGACGGGCGAGGTATCATTCAAAAGGTGGCTGAAAGCAGAGGCAAAATAATAACGTTCCCAGTCTGCTATAAACTGTTCCAGTCTGCACCCTTGTGGAATATTGATATCTACGTTCCCCATACATACCCTGCCATCGGTATAACCGTTAAAGAACGGGGCAAAGTATAGCTTTGCCGAAATATCGGGTCGTATATCTTTTTCCAATGCCCAGATCCATACCTGCGATCTTGTCGCTTTCCACAACAATGGCGGCAGGGAAGCTTCTCCATCTGAAATACCGAGTTCTTTTCTAAAATGGAGATATTTTCTGCACTCTTTGGTAAACCATACCGCACAGCCATCAACTTTCCCGTTATAATAGAGTACGTTTTCGGGGATCAATCCCTCGGGCTGTAGATACCATGAGCATTTTTCAGTAGAATTTTTCAAAGCCTCGGCAAGCCTTTCGCTTTCCTTTACCGAGAGTGGATGGGCATTTATTGGCCTGCCTAGACTGTCCATGTCATAGCTTTCTACATAATGATCATTGTCGCTTTCTGAACGGTAAAATAACAAAGCTTTATGCGGCTGATAAATCTTGTTCAGTAGTTGTGTGATGTTTTTCATATTCAAAACTGTTTAGGTTATCCGATATATCATGAAGGAGATCAAAAAAGCACCTTTCAAAAGAGAGATCATGGGAAATGGCGGGTTGTGGGGTATCAAAAAACTGAACACTCACAGGCTCATCTATCGAACCGATCTCATTTAGTTCCGCATTTACCGAATCCATCAGCTGATCGTAAAGGCAGTCCGAACTGCTCCAGAAAAAAGAAATGTACTGATCGGCAGTGATCAGCCCATCTCCATCAGAATCTGGCGCAAATGCACCGCTATATATACTGTCCATAATCGAGCGGTCGGGATAATCAAGCATTAACCCGCAAACCCGTTCGGCGATATCTTTCAACTTTTTTTCTGTCTCGCCCATAGGTTGAAATCTGTCGCACCTTTTCTTTAAGGCTTTTAGGTGTCGGGGATCACTGATTTTACCTAGTAGCTCTTCCCCCGATTTCCTGATGTAGCTGATCTCACGAAGAAAAATTTCCTGCTCTCCCTCCTGCTCAAAGCATTCGGGTTCAAGATTCCATTCTTCCACCATACTGTAGATATAGCTTAAATAACTGCTGTCCTCTGTGTGATAGGAAATCCCTGCTGTCAGGTAGAGGTAGGAACAGACCGAGAGCAAAAGTTCTGCGGTGGGCTTCCTCTGTCTTTCCTGTAAAAGCTTAAAGAGCGGTTTAACGGGCAGATAGAAAAGGGTCAAACCTGTATCGTATCTTTTTACGGTGACCAAACAGGCCGTTTTATCTTTCCAAGACATCAAGTTAAGGGCAATTTCCTGATCAATTGCCCCTAATTTTTCATTCAGCACGTTAAATGTGATGGCTATATTCTGCGGATATGGTACTGAATCACATCTATCCAAACAAATCCCGTAGAGTTCGCACAGGTTTTGGACGGAGGCAAAAAAATCTTTTTCCGTTTTTTTTCTGTTACGGAGTTCCTCTGGAATATCTTTCACCATAGGTGTAAAAGCGAAATTCAAAAAACCATTTCCACAAGGCTCAGTGGTGCAGGTTTTCGCTGACCGCTTCTGATCTCGGAAAGATCGGGCGTATGGTCTAGGTTCTGCACGAAACGTGCGAGCTGTTGGTGCAGATAATACTCCTTGGTGTAGGGTTTGGTTCTGATGCATCTTGTCCTCCTTTTCATGTTTATCCCTTAGTTCCGAGTGTGGTTATAAACCTGTACTCTATTTCATCCCCTGTGATTTCGGGGCCTTCGATTTTGGCTGTAGTCAAAATCGGGTATGTTCCCGAATAGAAATCCATGACCTGTTCGGGACTGAAAGTCCCCGATGGGTCAGATAAGCGGATGTCCTGTTCCCTTTCTTTAAGGACGAACACCCTTGGTAATAGGCTTGCGCTCAACATAACATTTAAATTTTAGGTTTTACAATAAGGACAACTGTTTGCTTTTCCATTCCAGTTCTTTTTTCAGCTTCTCGATTTCCGTTTTTTTCTCGGGATAGCTTTCTGCCGCAGGAAGCAAGGCAAGTGCTTCGGCATACTTACATTCTGCATTCAGTTTATTGATCTCGGCCAAAACATCCTCGAATTTTGGCCTTTGCGACATAGGCTCTTCTGTCTGACCAGCACCCTTGGTATTTTCCACTGTTTTTTCTGCTATGTTTTTATCGCTTTTGGCCTTTACGGTAATCTTTGCCTTAGCATCCGCAAGCCCTTTATTGTATGCTGAAATGTTGGCAAATAAGTTGTTGGTTTCTTTAACAGGCTGAACAAGCGCATCAAAAATGCCCTCATCGATTTCTTGCGGAGTTCCCCTGTAGACCATTGGCGGGATCGGATATTTCCCGTCACTTATCGCCTTATCCTTTAACATAACCGAAACCACCATTTCGTTTTCTGCTGTAAATGATATATTAAATACCCATGCGCCCGTACCGTTAAGGCGCTGTATGGCTTGAAAAAAATTTGTTCTCATTGTTTTACCTCCTTTATTTTTTTAAGTGCTGCACTTTTGCTTCTATACAAAATCTGATACCCATTATTACCGATCACATCTTTAATGATGTTCTCCGCATGGCGGATGCGAACGGCATCCCCTGCTGAAACGCCCATATCTGACAACTTTTCAAAATGCGGCAAAGTCTGCGCAATTTCCAGTAACGCCCTATAGTCTGTATTTTCTGTTAATCTGCTCATGGTCTTAAGTTTTAGTGGGAGCGGTAAAACCGCCCCCGTTTGGTTATTAATTTAACTGAAAGGCAACATTTCCGTTTTTACCAAGGTCTAGGCAAAGGTCAAACGCTGACTGTCCCCTCTGCTTGGCAGTTCCCTCGATAATGGATTTAAACTTGGCTTCTCCGTCCTTGAACTTTCGGGCATTCTGATAGTAGCCTGTCACCGCATTATAAGCACCGAACAATGTACCTCTTGCGGTATCGGTCTGCTGTGAGGGTGCACTCATGGCATAGCCATAGACTTCGTCTACGATATTTTTATAGACGCTCGAAGCCTCATCGATCAGCCCTTTTTGGAGTTTGTCCAGAACCTCCCTGTTCGGTGCCATTGCCGTCTGCACCAGTTTTTTAAGGTCGGCATCAGTAATGCGCACCTTTGCCCAGTGGTTAAAGATGGATTCCATTTCGTCCCCGATCCTGCCCGAAATACCCATCAGGGTATGCGCCTGTTTAAGCCTGTCATTTGCCCCCGAAGAATGACGGATACGAACAACATTAGAAGAATTTTTCAATGCAGCATTAAGCGTATTGTTACAGACGATGCGCACAGGCGTAAAAGCCGCGGTAATGCTTCCGAAACCATCGTGCGAGGTGGTGAGAAACAAGTATTGTTCGATGAGATCATCCTTTCCCACCTTGATATAAGAGGGCAGTTTAGCAGTAATAAAAATGCGTTCGCCTTTGCCCAAAGCTCCTGCGGTTTCATAAAGTATTCCTTCACCACCTCCTACGATACTATCAAAAAAAGCAAACGCTTGGGTGTTTTGCACTACTTTATAATCTTTGCCCACCACTCCTAGCACTTCCTCTGAATCCGTCCTAACGGTTGAATAAAAGTTCGGCACTAATATATCGGGCATAAAGGCATCATTCAGCCCCCCTGCATCTTTGCTCTGAAAAGTAACGAGGTTGCGGGAATCAACAGTAAATAGCGGACGTTTCTCTACGTTATAGTCCAAACCTGCAAATTTTAGTGCCTCTGCTGAAGTGGGATAAGATTCCACTATTGTACCCAACCCGTGCCATGCTTTTTCCTTTACCGAAAAAAAACTGTGTTTATCTGTTCTGCTGTTATAATTAAGGTTATGTGCCATGATAAAAAAATTAGATTAAGGTTTTAATTAAAATAAGAGCGATAACTATGGATTAAAAAGCAACCCTTTTAAAAGGGAATGTCTCCGTCAATGCCATCAAATGTTCCTACATTGCCGACCTGTGTTTTTTCCGTATCTACCTCGCTATCGTGTTCACCCCTGCTTTTTGGCGCTCCCGTCTTTGCACCACTTTCTGAGCCGCCTACACTTCCGCGGCCATTCGAAATACTTCCCATAGCACTTAAGAGTTACACCTCTGTCGTATGAAAGGTCAGCGATGCTTTTGCCTCACCGTTACCATTGATGTAAGCATTGGCACCCACCCTGCCGTAAAGCTGAACCCATCCCCCTTTTTTCATGTATTCGGCGATGCCTGTATTTAACCAGTATGAACAGTCAAAAAACGTGGTGATTTTTTTCTGTTCGCCACCACTTCTGTAGCTGTCATTGATTGCAATCGAAAAGTTTACCACTTTCCGTTCTCCACTAATGGCTTTTACCATTGCATCTGCGGTCAATCTTCCTGTAATTTCCATGATCAAAAAATTTTAAGTTTTAAAGTTTTATTTCCTTTCCCTTTTCCCAAAAAATCTTTTCAAAAGAAAAAACGGAAAAAAAGAAAGTCCGGAAAAACGGGTGCATAGAGAACGGAGAGCTATAAGTCCCGGAGGGTGTTCTGGCGCAGCCAGGACATTATGCGCTCGCAGAGAAAGGAGCGCCCGAAATTCACGGCCTTTTTATCCGTTTCGATTGGAAAGATTCGTATAGCTACCCTAAATTTATCTTCACTTTTTGCTGAGGAACAGATGTATTGTGAAGCTGGAGGCGATAAATAAGTATTAATTCAAAGATCAATGCATACAGAAGTTGCATCCCCCCATTTTTTCTTAAATTAGCCAATTGCCAATCTAAATTATGCTTTCAGAAATTAAAATTGCAACGATCGACCACCTAGATGAGATCGACAAATTATGGGGTTTTGACAGAGCAACACTTGGGTTTATGTCAAGAGGAGCTTTTGTTCAGGCCATAAAAAAAAGGTGGATATTAGTATCTATATCTCAGGATAAGGTCGAAGGTTATTTACAGTTCAGATTTACCCAGAAAACCCAATGCCTAAGTATTGTTCATTTATGCATTGACAGAAAACACCGGGGCAAGGGAATATCAGATCTTCTCATCAATAAACTTGTTGAAAATTTTCGGAATCAGTCCAGGGGGATACGCCTTAACTGCCGGACAGATTATAAAAATGCAATTGCATTCTGGACACGTTACGGCTTTACCCCTAAGGGGCAGCTACCTAGCAGGGGAAGTGACCAAAGCGTCCATTTAATCACATGGTGGTATAGTTTCGGCACTTTAGATCTATTTTCGGCCATCACCACCGACAAGGTTAATGCTGTTTTAGACTTCAACATCATAGCAAAAATGATGGAACCGGACCTTGACGAGCGCACCAAGCAAGAAATACTGGCCCTCCAAAGTGACTGGCTGGCCTCGGAAGTAGAATACTTTAGAACCAGCGAGACAACAAACGAAATCTTCCGTGACCAAAATACAGAGCGGCGTAATCGTAGTAAAGCTTTTTTAAAACACTTCCAGGAGCTTAATATAGATAAAAGCATAATGCCTGAATTTGAAGGCGAGCTGTTAAAAATATACAAGGGCAAAACAGACAATGACCAATCTGATAGGAGACAGATTACAGAGGCTATCCTATCTGGCTTTCCATATTTTGTTACCTTAGATGAAGGTATACTGATGCATCGCAAAGATGTACTTGAGCAATTTGGCATCAGCATTGTCCGCCCAATAGATTTTGTATCAGAAATTGACTTAACCTTAAATTCTATTGATTATTACCCAGACAAGCTTTCGGGCAATAATTTCACTATAGGAAAACTTGTTCCTTCTGAAAGGGAATCTCTTGAAAATGTATTTTTAAGTAACCAAACCGGCGAAAAGAAAACCATTTTTAATCAGCGAGTAACTAACGCACTTGCAAACCAAAATGGCGGCGTTACCGTGATAAAAGAAAAAAACGAAAACGTAGCTTTCTTCGCTTATACTGATGGAGGTAAATTTTTGGAGGTATCGCTATTGAGAACCAAACAGTACAGGCTTCGGCAAACTATTTTCATGCAGAACATAACTGACCTGTTAAAATTAACCCTAGCTAAAAATAAACGGTTTCTGGCTATAACAGATGAACATTTGACCCCAAATGAAAAACAGATCCTACTTAATTTTAGTTTTTTTGAAGTTGATTCAAAATGGATCAGGGCCATGGGCCAGGGTATATATTCACTAGACAAAATCGGGAGTGAGCTATCTGATATTAGCAATACAATCCCGCCACTTAGTGAATTAATAAAAAAGATAGGATCTGCAAATGCACTTGATTACTATCTTAACATGTTTTCACTAGAGAAATTATTATGGCCACTAAAAATTAAAGAGGCTGATATTCCTTGTTTTATAGTGCCTATTAAACCCCATTTTGCCCGGGAACTTTTTGATACAAAAGCTGCAAAAGGTGAACTTTGGGGAGTAGAACCAAAACTTATCTGGAGTAAGGAAAATGTTTATTACAGGAACATTACTCCCGATGTCGAGAAATTTCCGGCAAGGATACTATGGTATTCTAGTGCCAGCAAATTTTCTAACCGGCAAAAAGCTGTAGTTTGTTCATCTTATCTTGACGAGGTAATTGTTGGGCCAGCTAAACAGCTTTTTAAAAAGCATGAACGATATGGCATTTACTCCTGGGAGAAGCATATTTTGCCATTGGCCAAAAACGACGCAGATAAGCCCATTAAGATTCTGCGTTTTTCTGATTCGGAAGCTTTTGATAAACCAATCGGCCTAACGCAGCTAAAACAAATACTTTTCCAGGCAAACGAGTCTGACAACAACTTCCAATCGCCGTTAAGGATAAAAAACAGTACTTTTATGGAAATTTACTCCTTGGGAAAAGGAATTGATTATAATCATGGATAAACTACTTTTGATTTCAATTAAAGAAAAATATGTTACAGAAATTCTTTCTGGTCATAAGACGATTGAACTGCGAAAGTCAATACCCAAGGTGAAGGCAGGAGATACGGTTATAATTTATACAACTCAGCCAAGGAAAGCAGTAACTGCCATTGCCACCGTAAAAAAAATCCTAAAAACATCACCAAAGAAAATGTGGGCTGATCATAAAGATACCCTCGGAATTTCCAAAACTGAATTCGATGATTACTATAAAAGCAGTGAGTTTGCAATAGGAATTGAAATCGTTGATGTGATCCGTCTGGATACTGAGATATTGCTTAGTGCCATCAAAAGCATCCATCCACAATTTACACCACCTCAAACATTCAAATACCTTGATAAATATCGGACTTTTAGGGACTACAACACGCTCATTAAACCTCCAAAAGGTGCGCATTAAATTTTGTTACTCGTCTTGAGCTATTGAATGGCCCACTTATTAACAACCTGTTTTCTGAATGAAAAATAGACCCAAGACGAACAGTAGAAAAAGCTGGAGTTATCGTCAAAAGTAGGAAGGGCTGCTTTTACTGAAATGCTCAAAAGCATAATACCTGCCTTTTTAAAAGTAATCTGATAAAAATTTATTTTTTCCCATACGCTTTATTGAATTTAGTAGGATTTCTGATTGCTGCCTCAGCGAGAAAATCCAATGGATTAATTCCCTCCAGATCAGTCATCCCCAATTCTTCAGGCGTCATTTCTCTCGAAGGCCACATACTGTTTCCACTAGTATGAAGGAAAAGCTTACTTTTCAAGATCTCATTGGAAAAATCGTCGCTGGTATCGTTGATAGTCTGGATAGCCAAATAGTTTATTGATGAAGCAAATATATCAGCTAACTGAATCTGTTTTAAACTTTCGCTACTTTCTTGTCTGAGACTATTAATCAATAACGGATACTTATGTTTACGCGAACCGTATCCCACTTCTGCTGAAGGTAGAGATTCTGTCAAAAATAAAATCATTTCCTTCCAATATTCGATTTGCTTTGAATTATCAAAGATAATATCAAAAGGTCTTCCATATATCTTTGCCCAAAAATTGCAATGAGCATTAAAACAGCCAAGGGTTGCATCAAGAGAATACTTATTAAAGGCACTTCTAATCGACAATAAATATTTTTGACTTGCAAGTATCATTTCAAAAATTTCCCGATAGTCACATGAGGTAACAGAATACAGCCGTGATACAGATTTATAAAATACCGCACAATCTTCAATATCGCCCGATCTATTCCATTTTACAAATGAAGTACACATATCTTCAAACATCAATTTATCCCATACTGTAGTACTTAACATATACATCAGATTTGCCGTTGCAATGTTATAACCCGTCGAATAAATATTAATACCAGAATTATGCATTACTGGCTCAATTAACTGATCTACTATCTGTATACATACCATAAATTTCTTGTGAGCATAGTAAAAATATACCCTTTCGTTCGTAATCAGATCGTCGTTTATACAGGCAATTATTGCATTTTTGAATTTATTGTATTTTTTAAGGTTTTTAAAATGGAGTTCACTCGCGTTGCTTCTCTCCAATAATGGACGAAGAAGAATTTCCGTTTCTTCGTGGTCATAATTGTGTGATAGCAACACATAAGAGGGTTGGTCTCGGTCTAACAAATTACTTCCTGAGTTGCCCGCTTCGTCAAAGTATATCATAAAGGAATTATTGGGTTAATGAAATGATATGTTTAATGCTATTTCTGGATTTTAACCCAGCATTATCTTTAAAACAAAGTAGATTTCTGCTTAACAAAATTTATTAGCTACGTTATATTTCAATTCAAAAATAAATCTACTGTTTTACCAAGTTATCTTTCTCTCCACAGTTAATAAATTTGAAGTTATTTCAGTGCAAAGTGGCCACCAAATGGATTGCCAAGTAAATACAATATTAACTCGTCTGAATTTATATGTCTTTTTTGAATCATAATAATAGAATTAGTTTACATCTTTTGTACACAACAAACGCACCATATGAAATACATGATGTTTCCTACACTACAACGAAGCCAATTGTTTCTAGTCTGGCTTTTGCTACTGAACTCAATTCGGGCAGATTTATATACAAATGATTCATTGCCCGACTCATTGCAACATATTTTATCCGATGCTCTTCTCTTCAATACCATGCATTTTTGCCGTTTCCTTTAAAGCATCTTTAAAAAATCCCTGCTGTGCATATTCTATAGCCTTTGCGCATCTTACAATCGCTCTTCTGCGTTCCGAATTAGAATCTATTTCACTTAATTTATCGATCAGATCCTCCCCCACATTAATGGAAAGTCCTTTGCGAACGGCATTGGCAAGAAGATTATCTCTTGTAAGCGTACATAAGTTGCGGCTCATGGTCTGGGAGGTCACCAAAGACAAGGCGGATAACTTATCACCCACTACGATAACGGGTGGATTTCCCATATCACCACGCATTCCTTTCTGCACAAGATCCCTTCGAACCAGATTCAATAAATCCACAATTTTTTCAGTGCTTCTCCAGTTATCATCTATCTTAAAAGACTTCATACCCAGGGCTGAAAAACTAACAAACTGGTCTGGAACTGCGCCCATAAAAGAATAGATTGATTGAGCATTGTCACCTACGATACAAACCTTAGTTTCTTTTTGGATAATTTCCCTAAGGAGGCTGAGCTGGATTGGACTGATATCCTGAAACTCATCAATACAAAAGTAAGGAAACTTTGCCCTCAAGACTTCCAAGATGAAGGGAAAGAGCCTAATGAGCTCGAAAGATAAATAAAGTACATCATCATGATGGATAATACCCTTTGCCCAAGTCATTTTCTTATAAACCAGATAAGAATCGTTTTTTATCGGATAGGCTCCTATTTTTACAGGAAAAGGAGTTTTAACCACTAAAGCCCCAGATGCATCAAATGACCATTTTAAGGACTTTAATGCAGATCTCACTTTAGCATCATCAGTTATCCTCAGC
>NZ_JBFTRT010000038.1:0-14055 GCF_056399685.1 Pedobacter sp. 01N416 | reverse complement strand
CTGCTATTGCAAACACCTCCGCCTACATAAGCGCTACCTTCTAATACAAATGTAAGCCCCATTGTTGCAGAAAACTCTCCTTTTAATGGTGCTAAATAGCCATTAATATCTGCATAGGTTTTGGCACCTAAATTTATACCTGCACAAGCTAAACCTATACTTGCACCGGCGCTTAATTTTACAAATGCACCTACTCTGCCGCCTACCGAGATGGCAATATCCTTAGGGTTTGAGGTGAAATCTGCCTTTAAATATGCCGCGGCAAATAAACCGTGGGTAAATGAGCAGTGTGCAACAGGATCGAGATCTAAATCGAAGCTCGGTAAGAGTGGTATTGGCATTTCGGCCGATACGACTAACAACACTCCTTGCACCTTTGTAAATGCTGTTTTTGTAGCATCGGTTACATCGGCATTGCCAAAATGTTTATAAAATGAGTTTTTTTGTGTTTCGGTTAGGGTTTTATTACCCACCATAAAACCAACGCCTATGCCTGTAAATGGCGTGTATTTTACATCGGCCAGGCCATTACTAAAAATGTACCATTCGCTGGAGCCTAATTTTAATTCTGCATCTAAATCTAAGCTGGCAAAATCTGTATTTTGGTTAAGGTGACCAGATCCAATTAATGCGTTTTCAGTAAAATCGTAAACAATACTTAAACCTTGTACGCCACCTGCACTCATATTATTTACGCCAAGGGCAGATGGATTTGCTACTATATCACCTTTTATGGTAAAACTCATTGGCGATGGTGCTATTCCGTTTGCCCCTGTCATGTCGCCACCGAAGGTAAAGTATTGCCACTCTTTACCTACAACCATGCTTTGTCCGGTTGCTTTATCTAAATAGCTTCCAGCTTTTTCGCCTTCATTGAGGTATATTTTGGTATCTTTTGGTACAGTTAGTTTAGTTTCGGTTTTTGTTTTAGTGAGTTCTACAGGAATTTTATACTTGCCTTTAAGGTCTTTATCTGTTAAATAACCTTTTAAGTAAAGTTCACCGTCGTTAAATCGTTGGTCGCCATCAAATGTTACTTTTATCCCTTTGGTATCTAACCCTAAGTTTTGAAACTTCACATCATGTTTATGTGCTAACTTGCCATTTTCTGCTTTATAGGTTAAATCGTAGGTTACTAAATCTAGTCCGGTGAAACCTGGAATATCCATGTTTAAATCGCCTCTGAAAGTTACAAAATCAGCGCCGCCCCAAACTGTGCTTGGTTTGTATTTCGCAATGCCGTTTAAGGTAACTGCTGGTTGTTTTTCGGACAGTAAAATTCTGGTGTCGTTTTCGTTACCGGTATCATAAAGATTAATATTGTTAATTTTAATTTCATCGGTAGGTTCTAAATCAGGCAAACCTTTAAGACTAGCTAATGAGGTGATGCCAGATTTTGTGATGAGCGATACCGACCATTCTCCTTTATCTTTTGAGTACCCTTTATCGTAACCAAAACTGGTGTACACATCATTTCCGTTTATGGTAATCGGAAATGCATTCAGCAGTTTTAAACTATTAACTTCAAAATCTCCAAAACCAATTTTAGTGCGGCTAACTTTTAAGTTTGAGAAAGGAAAAGTTAAGCCCAAGGCGTTAAGACTGCCTTTAAGGGTAAGGCCTTCGGAGCCAAAAGTCCAGGTTGGAGCCTCTAATTGCCATTGGTTTAATTTAATGGTAATTTTTTGTTGGTTCTCCGATTTGAAACCATTTTCGTTTAAGGTAAACTTTGCTTTAGCTTGTATATCCCGATTAGTTGTGTAAGCTAAATCGGTAGTTAGTGTACCCAAAAATGAAATACCTGTATTCGTTAACATTACGTTTGCATCTGGTGTAACACTAATATCATCTGCCCCAATAAACTTTGGTTTAGCGCGTGTATTGCTTGATACCAAAAATTGGGAAGAGGTCAGGTCAGAATTACCGGTAGAAAATGTATATAAATTATTCGTCTTTTTATCTGCTGGCAAAGCAGTAATCAACGCGTAAGACGCATTTGCATTGTTGAGGTATAAATAGTTGGTATCGCCAACATTATCTGATGATGAAGTTTCTACTCCTTTAGCCAACGATGCAGCATCTAAACCTATTTTTCCAAATATGCTGGCTGTTGTAGCGGTTTGAGGATATAAAGCCAGCCCACCTTTATCCAAAATTTTAATATCGTATTTAGAAAATAACACGGCTTCTAAATCATTTTGGTTGAAAACCATTCCATTTGCCAAGGTAAAAAAGCGGTCTTTTTCCTGTCCCGATGGTGCTTGGTTTACGTTTACCAAAATATCGGTAAATTCAAGTTTACGATCCACATATTTTCTTTTCAGGGTGCTTTCGCTTACATTACCTGTTGGCGTTAACTTGCCCGATATTTTATATTGTGTATTAGTTACATACTGAGCTTTGGTTAGTTCGATTGGAAAACCATACATGCTGTTTACATTCATATTAGGTGCTTTTACAAAGTTGAGCATAACATTAGCGTTTGCACCGCCTGGGTTTATGGGCTGTGTACCTCCAATATAATCTGCTTTAGTACCAATAATTGTGAATGATCTGTTGGCAGGCAACCTGCTCAGCGTTATGGTATAATAGGTTTCGGTAGAAAAAGTTGCTTCATTTTTTGGTATGGCTATTTCATTTTCTGTTATCGCATTATCATCATAACCATTGATTTTTGTTTCGGTAGCGCCATCGGGCGATACCATATCTTTAGCTAAATCATCATCATTTTGCTGTACAGCGCTGTAATAGTTATTATTTTTAGGCGCTGCCGATGCCATTTCAGTTGTACTGGCTTTTTTAAGCGCTCCTAATTTTATCTTTTTGGGTAGTTTATCTGTTTTCGGTACTACTTTAATTTCTTCTTTAGCTGAGTTTGTTACTATAGTTACTTTTTTACTGGTTTTATCATACTCATCTTCATCCATACCTTCAACGTAGGTATTGTACTCGCCATTTAAAGGTTTGGTTTCCCAATTACCGAAAACTTCTTGGGCATTAACTGTTATGCTAACGGCAGGTTCTACTTCTACGCTAACAATTACATCTGTAAGTCCATCTACATGTACTTGTGTTTTTGCGATGGTGTAATTTTTATCGGTTGGTACTATTTTTAACTCGAACTGGCTACCGCCTGCTGCAATTTCCACGTAGTTGTAATTTTTCCCTAAAAAAGTTCCTTTAGTTTGCAAATAATTACCAGTGTTTAAAACTGTTACGGTACTTTCTAATGTGATTTTTGTTCCTTTTTTATAACAATACACCGTAATGTTGCGGGTGTTCTTCTTAACCTTAAACTTTACGGTTTGGTTTGCTATAACATTATCTAACGTAACAACGGTTGTTTTGTAATTGGCTCTATCTACAGGAATTATGGTAAAAGCTACTTTGCCTTTTGGCGATTGTAGCGTTGTAGGGTAACCGGTTTCGGGTTTATAATCGTTCCAGCTAAAATCATCGCCAACAATAATGCGGGCGGCTACTGTATTTTCTTTATCATCAACCACTGTTGTAGTTAACATAATTGGTAAATCCATGTAAACTTTACCCAGATTTTCACGTTGCCCCTTTACCAATGGTTTACCACTATTTAATACTTTATAGGTAACTAAAAATCCATTTTTGGTAAGGCGGAGTAGTTTCCAGCTATCGTATAACCAACTGTTAATATTTTCGAATAGGAAACGACCATTTGTGCCGGTTATAAGATCTTTTTGTGGTGTTTTACCTTTTAAATAAGTTTCGATTTGGCTATTGGTTGCTGTATTTGATAAGCCAGACATATTAAAAAGCTCTACATGAACACCTGATAATACGGATGTGCTTGCGTTACTGCTTGGGTAAACGGCTCCGTCTATGTAAGGCGCCAAAGGAACTACGGGTACGTGTGTGTATCCAATATTGTAATCTTGTGTAGAAAAGACTTGTTGATCGGTAAAACTACCTTGTTTTTGTGTTTCGAAATTGAGCACACTGGTAACCGAAAAAGCATCTTGCGTAATGTAATTGTCTTGACTGGTGCTTATTGGCTCGGCAAAAATATAATACTTATCGTTAATATCGGCTGGTACAATCAATCTATCGAAAGCAAAATAACCTTCTTTTCCGGCAGAGCCAAATGAAACCATTTTATCTATAATTTCGTATTTCTCTGTTTCATTATATGCGTTTTTGCGTTCCCAAATCTTTTTGAAATAGGTTCCTTTATTTGGGTCGCCATCATTTACAGGTCGGCCGATAGGTATTTCATCGCCAATTTTTCGGCATAAATAAACATCCATACCTGCTATTGGCGTAATTGGCGGTGTAGCACCCGGTCCATTGTTTACAGCAAGTTTAGATTTGAAACTATATTGTTGTACCGTTGCGGTTAAGTCTGGTACGTTAATATTTTCGTTTTGGTTATAGGGAATGGGATGAGGTTCTGAATAATACTGATTACTTTGGATTACAACAACTAAATTATAGGTTTGCCCATCGTTAAAGGTATTGTAATCTTGCATGCCCACTTTAAAAGAATATTCTCCATTTTTTTTAACAGTGGTAGTGGCTATTACGCGCTCATCTGATAAAATAGTTCCATCTTTTAAAAGATCTTTTTGAGCTAAATTTCCTTTTAGCAGTTTTAATTCTGTTCCTTCTGGTAATGGCAATGGTGTGTTGGTTTTGCCGTAAGGCTTTGCCCATTTGTAGGTGTACCTGCCAGAAACGTTCATAGAAAGGAATTTTGGTCCAAACTCAACGGTTTCTGTTAAGTTTTTATTGGCAAAATTTGTAGCTTCAAAAGCATTTGTTTTACCACCAATTTTACTTACCGTTTGTGGGCTAAAATATAAAGCATCTAATTCATCAGTTGGCTCAAAAAACACCGTATAAGTATCATTTGCATTTACAGCGCTTACTAAGTTTGAAAAAGAAGTGTTAAAATTATTTGCATCTAACTCGTTAATATCAGTGCTGCCAACCACTACATAACTTTTGGTGCTTTTTTTAATTATATCTTTACCCAGCACGGTTGAAGATTTGTAAATGGGTATTTCTTTAGTTTGCCCTATTATATTTTCAACCTCCCCATCAAATACACTTTCGGCTTTGCGGAGGATATATAATTTGCCTTTATAATTACGTTGCGCTGTGGTAGTTAGCTTGGTATTTACTTTATAACTATATGCTTCAACTGTGTTTTCGGTTAAGGTAATGCTTCTATTATTTGCATTAGGTACCACAAACCAATTTGGATCTGACAGGTGATTATCGTCTATTTTCACCACTAAACCTTCTACAAAAGCGTAGCGTTTACCCGATATAGTTAGGGGTTCTGAAACTTTAAATTGAGCTTGGTTAATTGGGACATCGATTTTTAAACTGCCTTTTCCATCGGTTAAATTACCCATTGCATCGGTTTTACCTGTTGCTACAACTGTTGCCGATGGAATTGTTGGTGCGCCATAAGGGTAGGTTAATAAATCGCTTACCGATGCAATGCTATCCTGCTCCTCTGAATATATTTTTTCGACACCGTTTTCCATCACTTTAACACTTTTGGTTACTTTAAAAACTGGTGCCAACAATTGTACTTTTAATATCTGTACATTTTTATTAGCCACAGGAAAACCTTTTTCCAGCTCTGTTAAAACAACATTTTTATCAAGTTCTGCTTTTATTTTCATTAACTCAGCTTTAGATTTTGCATTCTGCAATTGCGTTTCGAGTTTGATTTTTAGCTCTTTATCTTGTTTTATTTTGTTAAAGCCTGTTGCATAATTATCATAAAAATTATACTGCAAAGTGCCTGATAAGGCGATTGTATAATCTGTAATATTTTTTTCGGATTTTACTGTAAATATTCTTTCTTCTGATAATACACCAGTCGCTATATGCTTTACTTGCCAGGTATAATTGTTACCATCTTTTATATATGCAGCCATTGCTGGCGATGATTTAAAATCTATAGTTTCTTTATTTACAGGAATAAAAATGCCGTTATCTTTTGCTGCATTTTGCTTGTTACCGCCCAATCCTTTAGTCAAATTTGCTTTCTTTTCGGCCGCTAAATCTTCTGCATTTTTTACTTTAGTAATGTGCAATTCGTATTTAGCAGTAACGCCAAAATTGTTTTGTTTCATGGCAACTGGCCCGTCATAAAAACCAACATTGTCATTTTTGGAAGAATTATCGGTGAAAGTCCAGTTAAACTTTAAGTCATCTAAATTTTTAATGGCGATATTTGCTTTGGGCGTATCTAACTGAAGTGTTGAGGTGATATAAGGATTTTCTCCATACCTAAACTCATTGGCACGGCTTATTCCATTATTCTTAAAAACTATTTTTCCACTCGGATCTGTAGCAATTACCCGCCAGGCATAACGTTTACCTTCTTTTAATGGTGGATCTGATGGTAAAAGCGGTGTACTGGTAACGGTAAATATTTTTCTGTTGATGACAGGGAAAGAAGTTGAATTTAAAACCTGGTTAGGATCTGTTTTCACATCAGGCATTTCGGCAACCTGTAAAGTATATTCCATTCCCATTGGTAAGATAACGTTGTTCCCCCAGCTGAATGACATTGTTTTAATGGCCGGCACCGAAACATTCGGTGAAGGGTTCATCAAAAACGGGGCATCCGGATAAATAATGCTGATGGATGAACAGCCCAGTGGTGCACCTGTAGAAATGACCTGATTATTGGCCATATCTACTGCCTGGATACAAAAAGTGTAATTGCCTTCTGGCAAACGCGAGGTCCGCACCAGCTTTACTTTATCAATTCCATATACATTTAGTGTGTTTAAATCGAAAATATCTTTTAAAGCCAGTCCGTTGAGTTGTTTGGTTTCATTTGGATTTAAAATGATTGGCTGTAAAGGAGTATAAGTTGACTTAGTGGAGATTGTGATGCCATTATCTCCACTTAACTGACCAGTCAGCTTAATTTTTTTCTGGGTTGAGGTTAGGTTTTGTACAATCAATAATACTTTGGATGCATTTTGGCCAGCATAATCTGCATAAAAAGGCGAATAGGGCGGCGAAATGCTAACATTGATGTTAACTTGTGCAAACAAACCACATGAAACCATCATTAAAAAGGCAATCAAAAGCAAAGTTGTGCTTCCTTTAAAACGCTTTATAATTGGGGAGAACTTAGTCATAGCAATTGATGTTAAAATTTAAAAGGAATGTGTTAAACCAAGATTTGACCTCAATTCGTTAAATGAAGGAAGCGTTACATCTTTTGAATTGCTCTTTAAATAATTGAGCGTTAAATTGGCCGCATTTCTTTTGCCAAGGCGATAAGAACTGTTAAAATTTACATTAAAAATATTCCCGGCATCGATGTTGTTATTGCGTTGCGATTGATAGCTAACCGAAGCACTTAAGCCCAAATTACCTTTATCCAGCGCTTGGCTAACGCCTAA
Organism: Pedobacter sp. 01N416; assembly: GCF_056399685.1. NCBI lineage: Bacteria > Pseudomonadati > Bacteroidota > Sphingobacteriia > Sphingobacteriales > Sphingobacteriaceae > Pedobacter > Pedobacter sp. 01N416. The sequence continues at coordinate 6,640 of NZ_JBFTRT010000038.1, read as the reverse complement.
TGTTGGTCCATAAAAAATGGTTTTGCCAAAAGTTACTTCTGCTACCGTATAACTTAAATTGGCGTTGGCGCTAAAAGATTTTTTGGGCAGACCGAACTGATAAGATAAATTGGCCATTTTACTGTTCGATTTGCTATTGGGCTTCGTTAATTCATTTAAATCGACTAGCGATTGCAGATTGCCGACGAGTACAAAACCATGGGTAATACTTTCGTTATTAATATTATAACGTAACATGGCACTTAAATTATGATTGGTTCTGGCCACACGGAACATATCTATAATGGGGTTTAATCCCCGATCTTGTGTGATCCCGAAATTGGTATAGCGGAGGTCTGCACCATAATCAGCTTTATTGAACGAGATATTCGCAGCGCCAATTTTTCGGTTAGACCGGACTGATTTATCGTGCAGGATGTTGTCATTTTGCAGACCAAAACTTCCACCCAATTGCAACTGGCCCTTCATTAAACGCAACATTCCCTCAACCGTATAATTCTGTACATCCGTTTCGAAATAATAAGCGCCCATACTTTTATAATCAGGATCTACCCTACGGTACCTGAATCTTACATTGTAGCTGGTGGCATTGTAACCAATACTGGTTTGTGCTGCTGTTAATAATTGGGTAGAGGAATTGAGCGTAATCAGGTTTTTAATAAAATCAACTTTATCCAACTTTAAGTTTTTAACGGTATCCGATAATACATTTCGGGTATAGATACTGCCTGAAACATCCATATCAAAAACAAAATGTTTCAGAAAACTAAATTTTGAAGAAATGCCCAGCACCATATTTTCTGATGGGCTTAACTCAGTAGAAATTGGTGTAGCGCTTAGAGAACCTACATGGTCTTTGGCATTCAGAAAAATTAGATCCACATGGTTACGTTCAGTACCCCAGCCCAATTTGGCACTGTAACCTGTTCTCTTGTACGCGGCCTGTTGTGCCAAAGCGAGCGGCTGATTCAGATCTTCTTCTATCGCTTTATTAAACCGACCGTAAATAAATCCAAACCTTAATCTGCCAGGATTAAGTTCTATGCCTCCACCCAAAAAATTATGACCGGCCAAGGTAAATGGCGAAAATTCTAAACTTTGCCAGCCCGCATGAAAGGTGGCCCATTTATAAGTCGGACTAATGCCATACTGGTTAAAGGGTTGCGTATAACTCCGTTGTTGATCGCTAACTACAATAGAAAATGGGAACGATATACCGTAAACGGTTAAAGTTGGTGCTCCATTAAAAATATAAGAGAAATCCCTTTGTCTGGCCGGAATTCCATTTACATTATATGTGCCAAGCCCGAGGCCAACGGTACCGTTAATGACAAATGGCTTTTGCTTTGCTATTTGACCTAAATCTTGCGACTTAGCCAAATAACAGGCAGCGAATAAAAACAACACTAAAAGTGATATACGTTTCATAAATTCTACGTTTGTTGGAATAAAGAATAATCAGCAACTTTTTAATCAGCTACATGAATGTGATCACTTTAATGCTTTAAAATCCTTGTCATTTAGATTGAGCTTTTGCATGGTCTGCAACAATGGTGTATTATTAGGATTTATACTTAACACCCCTGTTGTACTTTGTGGAATGATGACTATCCTAACCTTATCAACTGGATAGGCAGTGAAAGTTGAACCAAATCCATTATAAAATGAAATCCTAACTTTTGCGGTAGTTGCATCAACCCTCAACGAATAGCTATAAATTAAATTTTGATTTGGATTTTGGCTTAAATCTGTATAGTTCAACTGTTTCCAGCTATAAACACCCGGTGTTTCTGTTTTTCGCATATACACCATTACAATACCTTTATTTACAGCAGTTAAATGTATGGCGGGGATGTTAAATACCGATGTAGTATCGTTAAATGAGACCCCATGTTTCTTTAAAGCATAGGTATTGAAATTAGCACCTTCACCACTCCAGTTAAAGGTTACATTATCGGGCGTTTCTAAAGAGACTACATTAGCATTCCCATCTGCACCTTTTAAAGATGTACCCGGAAAAGGCCAAGCGCCACCTGTTTTAGGGCCATACATAACATAACTTGTTAAGTCTATGTAAAAATCACCATCGTTACCTAATGTATTTTGCGGAAAACTGCCTCCGCTTAAAATTCTATTTCCATTGGTACCATTAGTTCCATTTGTGCCATTTGCACCATTAATTCCATCCGCACCTTTTAAATTGGTACCGTCACCCCAACCAAAAAGAGCTGTTTTAGGGCCATAAATCATAACCGGAAGCCTTGAAATGTAGAAATCTCCATTTTTCCCCAAATTAGGATCCGGGGCAGTTTCTCCACTATAAATAACAGTTCCATCGGCACCTGCCGGACCAGTAGGTCCCTGAGCCCCAGCTGCGCCACGCAAAAGAATAGGAACACCCCAGCCTGTATTATCTTTAGGGCCGTATAATAAATAATTGGTTTTGTCTAAATAATAATCGCCAGTTACACCAGCAGTTGATCCGGGTGCGCCATTTCCACTTAAGGTTGTACTACCATTTGTACCGTTGGTGCCGTTCGTACCATTAGCCCCATTTGTGCCGTTAGCTCCATTCGTACCATCAGTTCCGTTAGTGCCATTAGCCCCGTTTATACCATTAGTGCCTTTCAGTACAATTGGTGTACCCCAAGCCCCAGCGGTTTTTGGTCCGTATAAATTACCCGTCGTTTTATCTAAGTAATAATCTCCGTTGGCTCCTACTGTAGCAACTGGAACACCCGAACCACTATAAATAATGCTGCCATCTTTACCTGCAGCGCCTGTTGGGCCTTGTGCACCATCAGCACCACGCAATAAAATCGGGATGCCCCAGCCCGTGGCTGTTTTTGGTCCATATAGTTGATAATTGGTCTTATCCAGATAATAATCTCCTGTTATACCAGCCGATGAAGATGGAATACCATTTCCACTTAAAGTAGTGCTGCCATTGGTTCCATTTGTACCATTAACACCATTCGTACCGTTTGTACCATTGGTTCCGTTGGTGCCATTCGCACCAGCTATCCCCATTAAAGTAATTGGCGTAGCCCAGCCAGCAGCTATTTTTGGTCCGTAAAGGTTTCCTGTTGCCCGATCTAAATAATAATCGCCATTTGCGCCAAGTACTGTCGGAGGTGTACCTGTTCCACTATAAATGATGCTGCCATCTTTGCCTGCAGCGCCTAACGGGCCAGCATTTCCTGCCACTCCTTGTGGTCCGGCTGGGCCTTCTGGTCCTTCCAATCCAGTTTCAGAACACGAATTAAATAAGATAGCAATAAGGCAGATGATTAAGAAAGCGTAAAAATTTTTCATAAGGGTAATTTTTGATTGATTGAAGATATTGCTCAATACACAACAATTTGGAACCTAATCGATGAACGGAACGAAATAATCGGTAAAGGGTTTGCCTGGCATTTGTAATCCACACGATCACAGATCAAATTTATCCCAGAATGAGGTTTGACACATAGTACAAACACGACAACCTCAAGCAAATGCATGTTATTTAAAGAGAAGTGTAAAATTCTGATATAAATGCTTAACTTGGATATTGTAAATATTATCCTTAACCTCTCACCTTAAAAGGTCAAAATATTATGGGTTTTACCTATTTTATGCCTGAACCAAGTCTGCAACAATATGTAGAGAGCATTATTGTTATAGACCTCAATTTCAACGAAGATTTCATTAAAGAGATCACAATCGTTCCCGATTACAGGTCTTGCTTATGTTTTATACTCGAAGACAAAATCAGCGCTTATGAAAACGGGCAATTGGTGGAAAGAGAAAACGTGATTCTGGCCAGCTTCCATTTATTTTCTACGATCATGAATCTCGGCAAAAAACACCGGGCGGTCTGTGTGCAATTTAAGCCTATCGGCTGGAACAGTTTGATGGAAAACGTACCTCAGAATGAAGTGCTGAACACCTGTTATGATGCAAAACTATTTTTAGGGAACTATGCAGCTATATTAAGCGAACAGTTGGCAGAAGCAAGTTCGGCCCCTATACAAAATGATATTATTCAGTCCTTTTTGAAGGAAAAACTGAACAGCTTAGCTGCAGCCTCTCCCTTCGATCGGGCCATTGATATTTTTATCCGGTCGGGCGGTAACCTGACCATAGAGCAGACGGCCTCTCTCGCCTGTTTAAGCCTGCGGCAGTTTGAGAGGCTATGTAACCATAAAATTGGTGTTTCACCGCGAATGTTTGGGCGTTTAATTAGATTTTCTAACACCTATAAACTTAAAGAACAACATCCAAATCTATCATGGAACAAGATCGCGTTTCATTGTGGCTATTTCGACCACATGCACCTCATCCGCGACTTTAAACAGTTTTCGGGTACCATACCCACTATTACGGAAGATGAAGACCATTTTAGGTCATTCCCTTACGAAAGCCATAAAAATAATCTTTCGATCAACCCTCTCTAGTTTTAAAAAACCAAGGTAATTTCGGTGCCATTTTCGATACCGCTGCTGATGTTAAATGCTGCATTAATTTTTAAGGCAAGCTCCTTAACAATCAATAACCCATAACCAGATGATTTGCTTTTTACCTGCTTATTATCTATTAACGCCTGGATCTGATCAGCAGGGATTACCCCACCTTGATTAATTACAGCGATATAAATCTGGCTGTTTTGATTTAAACCTGCCCTTAAATAAATTGTTGTTCGGTTAAAAGCATGATTGATTGCATTCTGCACCAAATTGCGTAAGATAATCAGCAATAAATTTTGATCGCTGTTTAAGCTGCCTATCCCCTTAATTTCTGTGATTAGCCTTATCTCTTTGGCATCGGCCTGATTTTGCATCAACAAGACGGTATCGCTGAACAATTGGGCCAAATCAACCTCGTCAATGTCGAGTTCAAAATTTTCCATCTGACTTTTGGACCAGAGTAATAGATCTTCCATTGTTTCTAAGAGATTTTTCGAAGATGTTATTAATTTTTGTCGGTGTTGATCCCGCTCTTCTTCAGAGACCTGAATATCATTTTTTTGCTGGAGCTTTAAAAAAGTGAATAACTGGCTTACAGGACTTCGTAAATCGTGAGAAATAATACCAAATAATTTTGTTTTGGTTAAATTGGATTCATTAAGTTTTTTATTTAGAATATCTAATTCCCGGTTTTTTTGATCTAATATATTGGCCGATTGCTTTTTATTCCTATAAATGGCATATAATAATACTGCAACCAAACCTGATAGTAAAAGACCTGATATGAGCCACCATTTTTGTTTTTTGGCAAATAGCAGTTGTTCGTTCTGAATATCGATCAATTGCTTCTTTTCTTTATTTTGATATTTTTCTTCGGCTTCAGCGAATATTTTTTTGGTATCAATTGCAGTTAAAGAATCTTTAACCATGCTTAGTTTTTTGCTGTAGGCATATGCTTGTTTCCAATTGCCTAAACCTGCATAACAATTTGCTATGTTTTCTATCGAGGCGATGCGCATATCTTGATAGCTCCAGGCAAGCGCCAATGGTTCGGCTTTTTTAAAATAAGGCAATGCTTTTGTATAATCCTTTAAGGCTAAGTATACTTTTCCATTCACGTAATTTAATTGCGCTTTATAAAAATCAAAGGCCCAGATTTCACCTATTGTATTGGCGTGCGTACTGTATTTTAAGGCCTCTTTGTTTTTACCGAATTTGATAAAACCCTGCGCAAAGTACATATCAGCATCTAAACAATTGTTCCATAATTCGGCATTACTGTATTTTTTGCAAATATTTAATAAGCTATCATAGTATAATTCTGCCTTACTCATTTTCTTTGTGATCACTAGGTTTTTGGCAGTATACAAATAATAGTAGCTTAGCAAAACCTTATTTTTAACTAAATACTTGCGCATCTCCTCCAAATAAACCTGTTGTTTAGCCTCCTGGTCCATATTACCATAAGTTCTAGAAACGATTACCGCTGCCTCCGCCACTTCGTCTGAGCTTATTTTTTTCGACTGGTATAATTCCTTATAATTTGAAAATGCGTTTAAGGCATATTGAAGTGCTTTCCCGTCGTTGCCGGTCAGTTTATAATACCTCGAAATAAACAAGAGGGCAACTGCCACAGCATAGTTATCTTTTTTGCTATCAACCACCGTTTGCAAAACCTTTGCAATAGAATCCCTCCGGGCTTTGCCTGATTTCTTTTCCGGATTGCAAAGCGACAAGATAGAACCTAAAGATTGTGTAATGATTTTTGTATCGGTAACCTGCCTGGCATATTTTAGTGCCTGTTCATAATTTTTGATACAAGAATCAGAAGAAGCCGTACTTGATTCGGTTAAAAGACCTTTGTAAAACCAAAAACGGCACAAATGCTTCGCATCGTTTTTGGGGGTAATTTTAAATGCCGTAGTTAGGGTTGTTCCGAGTAATTTATTATCTCCCGCCAAATAAACAGAATCGCACGAAAGAAGTAACTTTTCTAAATAATCATTAATATTATTTGCCGATTTTATTTTAGGAAAATCTGGTTGTTTTTGGGCAAATACCCCTGCACAATAAAAGAAAAGAAAAAAAATAACGATGTTAAATAGGTATTTTTTCATCATTGATATTTAAAGTCAACCATCAATTAAAAATTTTCTTAGCTTCCTTAACATACGTTTTACCTACCGGAATAA
>NZ_JBFTRT010000037.1:0-14195 GCF_056399685.1 Pedobacter sp. 01N416 | reverse complement strand
GCCATAGCTTTATACCTATCATCGCAATTTAAAGACCGTGAAGAACTACTGGCTAAATTTGGCAAACACAAAACAGCGAAAGCTTGTATTTACCTAAAAAAAATGAGCGACATCGATATTGCGGTTTTAAAAGAAATGATTACCAATTCTGTAGAACGGGTAAAAAGTTTATATCCTTAAAGATGGAAAATGTATGATGGAGCTGGAGCTACCGTTGAATAAGAGCGCTTTTCTTTTGCCAAAGGTATATCTATTTGTCATCCTGAGCGCAGCGAAGGATCTTTATTCCTATATTACCAGGTGTTTGTTTTTGCGGCTAAAAGATTCCCGCACGCATAACCTTAACTCCTCAATGGTTAAAACATTATTATTAGTGAGAACTTAAAGACATTAAGAAGGTCATTTATTAAAAAGATTCAGTGCCTTGAGAATGAAAGAAAGCATTCACATCATGATGTAAATAAGAAGTTACGCGATAATAAGTTAAATTTTACAATATTTGATTATTCCTTATTTCGAACAAAAAACTGGAAATGATTAAAAAACTACACCTCTATTTATTGATAGCGGGCGCTTGTGTTTCGCTTAATTCAGCCGCACAAGATGCAGTAAGCTACCAAACACCTCCAAAAGAAATTGCCGATTTATTACTTGCCAAACCAACACCTGGTGTAAGTATTGATGGCAAAGCAGAATGGATCTTGTTTAGTGAGCGCAACTCCTATCCTTCGGTCGAAGAACTGGCCTTGCCCGAATATAGAATTGCGGGCTTAAGATTAAACCCAAATAATTACTCGCCGAGCAGACAAACCTACATTAACAACTTCAGTTTAAAAAACATCAAATCCAACCAAACGTTTCAGGTTTCAGGATTGCCAACGCCATTATATGCCAGCAACATTAGCTGGAACCCATCAGAAAACAAAATTGCCTTTACCCATACCACTCAAAAAGGCGTAGATCTTTATATTATTGATCTGGCTACAAAAAAAGCAGTCAAAACCAATAAGGCTTTTTTAAATGTGGTTTTAGGGAGTGGCCTTACCTGGTTAAATGATAAGACCATTATCTACCGTACGGTAACTAAACCAGCAAGTGCTGCACCTACAAAACCATTGATACCAAAAGGGCCAACCATTCAGCAAAATTTAGGTAAAGCTGCACCTAGCGCCACTTTTCAGGATTTAATTAAATCACCTTTTGACGAACAATTGTTCGAGTTTTTTGCAACCTCGCAATTGGTAAAAAATACAGCAGGTGTAGAAACGGCCATTGGAAAACCAGCTATTTATGGTTCGACAAGTTTATCGCCTGATAAAAATTACCTGATGATCGAAACTATACGCAAACCTTTTTCTTATTTGGTTACTGCAAACGGTTTTCCATCAACAGTAACCATTACCGATTTAACCGGTAAAACCATTAAGGTTATTGCTGAACTGCCTTCATCCGAGGGTACACCATCTGGTTACGACAATACGCAAAACGTACCGCGTGGTTTCGATTGGAGGGATGATGAACCTGCTACACTGGTTTGGAGCAAGCCATTGGATAGCGGTTTAATTAAAAAAGATGTTCCCTTTCATGATGCAGTTTATGCGCTAAGCGCACCTTTTACCGGCACAGAAAAAGAATTATTTAAAACGCAGGCCCGTTACCGTGGCGTACAATGGGGTGATGCCAACCTTGCCCTGATTATGGAAGGTTTACGTAGCAAACAAACCAATAAAGTGACCCGTTACAACCCTACAACAGGCGAAGTAGAAGAATTGTACAGCCGTAACCAAACAGATGCTTATGGCAACCCAGGTTCTCCGGTTACTACGAAAAACAAATATGGCCGACAGGTAATTAAAACGGTTGACAATGGCACTAAACTGCTAATGAACAATATAGTAGGTTCATCAGAAAAAGGAGACTTACCTTTCTTAGCCAAATTCGATTTAACCACTAAAAAGAATGAGATTATCTGGCGCAGCGCCGAAGGAACCTTCGAATATGTAAGCGATGTAATTAATCCTGACAAACTGGTTTTGCTTACCCGTAAAGAGAGTCAAAAATTAGTACCTAACTACTTTATTAAAAACCTGATGCTTCGCATCGCCGATCAACCAATTACTAATTTCACTAATCCATATCCATCTTTAGAAGGCATTACCAAACAGAAAATTTCTTACAAACGTGCCGATGGTGTAGATTTAACAGGCGATCTGTATTTACCTAAAGGTTACAACAAAGACAAAGATGGTCCATTACCTTCATTAATCTGGGCTTACCCACGCGAGTTTAACTCCGCAGCAGATGCGGCACAGATCCGTGGATCGAAAGACAAATTTACTACAATTAGCTGGGCCTCCCCCATTTTCTGGGTAACCCATGGTTATGCAGTATTAGATAACGCAGAAATGCCAATTGTTGCCAAAGATGGTAAAAAACCTAACGATACCTTTGTAGATCAATTACAGCTCAATGCCGAAGCTGCTATTAATAAACTGGCCGACTTAGGCGTTGGTGATAAAAAACGGATGGCCGTTGGAGGACATAGTTATGGCGCATTTATGACCGCAAACTTATTGGCCCACACTAATCTCTTTGCTGCAGGTATTGCCCGCAGCGGAGCTTATAACCGGACACTTACGCCCTTTGGTTTTCAAAACGAAGAGCGTACCTATTGGCAGGTACCGCAGTTGTATTACGAAATGAGCCCGTTCAGTTATGCAGATAAAATTAAAACTCCTATATTGTTAATCCACGGTGATTCTGACGATAACCCAGGTACTTTCCCTATTAATAGCGAACGTTTGTTCAATGCGATTAAAGGTGCCGGCTGTACTACCCGTTTTGTATTTTTACCTTATGAAGCACACAGCTACCGCGGCAAAGAAAACTTGCTTCACATGCTTTGGGAGCAAGACCAATGGTTAGAAAAATATGTAAAAAACAAAAAATAAATCTCTCTCTACCTTTATCGATTAAAGTGCCTCTATATGGGGCGCTTTTTTTGTTTAGTTTTTTTCGTGGTGTCAGATATTTCTATTCGGCACTCAATCAATCATCCTTTAAAGTCAGCTGGCAACAGCTGACTGCACTTCCAAAAATCTAAATGTTCTTAATTTCTTAATGGTAAAGTATCTCAAACGATTAACAAACTACCCTGGTTAAGACAATCCCCCATTGAAATACACCATTATAAAACCTACATTTATACAATAAAATTGAACATTACTTTTACTTATTTGTTAAGCCATTATGGACTACATAGACTATTATAAAATCCTCGATTTAAAAAAAGATGCAACAACTGAGGATATAAAAAAAGCTTATAGAAAATTAGCCCGAAAGCACCACCCCGATCTTAATCCCAACAATGAGGAAGCCAATAAAAAATTTCAGCAAATAAACGAGGCAAACGAAGTTTTAAGTGATCCGGAAAAGCGTAAGAAATATGACAAGTATGGTAAAGATTGGCAACATGCCGATCAGCTAGATGCGCAGCAACAGCAGCAAAGGCAATACCAGTCGCAAGGTGGAGGATATGGCGGTAATAGCTATTCAGGAGGTTTTGGAGGCGAAGATTTTTCTGATTTCTTTTCTTCGATGTTTGGCGGCGGCGGGGGCAGAAGCAGTAGAAATTCCCCTTTTAAAGGCCAGGATTACAATGCCGATTTGCAATTGAATCTACTCGATGCGTATGCAACGCACAAACAGACCTTAACCGTAAACGGTAAACAAGTACGCATTACCATTCCGGCGGGTGTAGAAAATGGGCAGAAAATTAAACTACCAGGTTAYGGTGCACCAGGAGTTAACAATGGCCCTCCGGGAGATTTATATATCAAATTCAACATCACAGATCATCCTAAATTTAAACGAAAGGGGAACGACATCTACCTCCAGGAAGAAATAGACCTATATACCGCCATTTTAGGTGGCGAAAAAATTGTAGAAACATTAAACGGCAAGGTCAAACTTAAAGTGCCAGAGGGAACACAGCCCGATGCTACTTTGCGTTTAAAAGGAAAAGGGTTTCCCATTTATAAAAAAGAAAATCAGTTTGGCGATTTATATATCAAGTGGCAGGTAAAATTACCTACCAATCTAAATGTCGAACAAAAAGAACTATTCGAAAAACTTTCCAAATTCTAACCATTATGGGAACCAATTTAATACCTGTAGAAGACATCTGTGCTTACCACCACGTAGAGATCAACTTTATCCAATCGCTTGAAGATTTTGGCCTGATCCACACTACTGTTAAAAAGCAATCGCTCTTTTTGCCAGTTGATGAATTGACCAAATTGGAGCAGTATCTTCGTCTAGCGCATGATCTGGAAATCAACTTAGAGGGCATTCATGCTGTTTCGCATCTGCTTAATCAATTGCAAAATATGCAGGAAGAAATAACCGCACTTCAGAACGAACTAAATTATTATAAGCAGCTTAGCCAACACCATTAAACAACCGTTTGTGCAGTATTTTGCATTAAAAGTGGAAACAAAAACACAATCTTTTTAAGATATCTTTCTTAAATTGGCAATCTAATTTAAAAAAATGAGCGATCTTTCTTCAAAATTCATCGAAAAAATAAAATCATCCTATGCCCCTACGGGCTCGTACATTTATTTAGGCGCCGGAATTTTAGACGGTCAGGTTTACAGCGAAGCTGAGGTTAATTTGTCGTTAAAAATGATGAATAGACATGGTTTAATTGCCGGAGCAACCGGAACAGGTAAAACACGGACCCTACAGTTACTGGCAGAACAACTGTCAGATGCCAGCGTTCCTGTTTTTATGTTGGATGTTAAAGGCGATTTATCAGGATTAAACCAGCCCGGCTCCGTTAATCCAAAAATAGAAGAAAGAACACAACAGCTCAACAAACCTTTTTCTCCATCTGGCTTTCCCATTGAAATTTACTCCCTTTCGGGTAAAATGGGTTCTCAGATGCGGGCAACGGTATTAGAATTTGGGCCAACGCTTTTATCGAAAGTATTAGATTTAAATGATACCCAGTCAGGCGTTATGGCGGTAATATTCAAATATGCCGACGATAACAAAATGCCGATTATCGACTTAAATGATTTAAAGAAACTAGTTTCTTATTTATCAGAAGGTGCGGGAGCCGCCGAAATAAAAAGTAGTTATGGCACCATTTCTACCGCTACTTCCGGTACAATATTAAGAAAAATCGTCGCCATAGAGCAGCAAGGATTAGCGGGTATGTTTGGCGAAAAATCTTTTGATATAGAAGATCTTTTCGAGCGTGTTGATGGCAAAGGAACCATCAGTTTGTTAAATATTGCAGATGTTCAAAATCAGCCCGTATTATATTCTACATTTTTATTAAGCTTACTGGCTGAGTTATTTAATACCATGCCCGAAGTTGGCGATTTAGACAAACCAAAACTGATCTTCTTTTTTGATGAAGCACATTTATTGTTCAAAAATTCTTCGAAAGCATTTTTAGAGCAGATTGAAACCATTATCAGGTTAATCCGTTCAAAAGGAATTGGCGTTTTCTTCTGTACCCAGGCGCCTACCGATGTGCCTGAAAGTGTTTTAGGGCAACTGGGTAACCGCGTACAACATGCATTAAGAGCATTTACGCCTAATGATGTAGATGCTTTGAAAAAAACAGTTAATACCTATCCAAAATCAGATTTCTACGAGATCGATAAAATATTAACCTCACTGGGTACTGGACAAGCTTTGGTTACGGTATTAAATGAAAAAGGCATACCAACGGAGGTATCTGCTACCATGCTTACCCCACCAAGGGCTGTAATGGGACCACTTACCGCTGCTGATTTCGATCAGCTTGTTCATGCCAGTTCGAAGTATACTAAATATAAAGACCCTATCGATCCTGAAAGTGCTTATGACATTTTAACTAAACGCATTAATGAGCAAACTGCAGCAGCAGAACAGGAAAAGCAGGAAGTTGAGGCTCAGAAACAGGCCGAGCAAGAAAGCAAGCCTAAACCGGGCGAAAAGAGCCTTGTTGAACAGGTAATGGGCGCAACAATAACACGCCAGATTGGTAAAGAAATTGTTCGCGGTATTTTTGGCATGCTTACAGGAAAGAAAACACGCTCAAAAACCGGTGGTGGACTTTTTGGATTTTAAAAACTTAACTATGAAATATCTATTTTTAGTTCTCTCACTTATTTCATTAAACGCTTATAGTCAATATGCACTTACTCCATTTGCAGAAGTCCAGGGCACCCAATTAAGAGAAATAAAGTACGAAGATGTAACAGGCTCTCCTTATTTATTTGATTACTGGGTTAAAGGAAAAGTAACCACTAAATCGGGGAAACATTATGCAGATATGCCTTTAAAGTATAATGTAATGGATGATAAGCTAATTTTCAAACATGAGAACGGCAATTTGATGTATTTCGCAGAACCAGTTACAGCATTTGAACTTTTAAATCCCGATTTAAATATATCAGATAAGTACATTAATGGATTGCCGGCAGTAGATCATTTTAATAATGCGTCTTATTTTGAAGTTATCTTTTCAGGGCCGACTTCATTATTTAAAAAGACGAATAAAAGGATTGTTGAAAGCAAACAATACGGCTCTGCGGTTACCAATAAAACTTTTAATACAACAAATGGCTATTTCATACTCAAAGATGGTAAATTTGCAAAAATTACACCCACGAAGAAAACAATTTTAGCTTTATTCCCTTCCAAAGTGCAAGAATTAAACGAGTATTTGAAAAAAGAAAAAATTGATTTAAAAAACGATAGCGATTTAAAGAAGCTATTTGAATACCTAAACCAAATATAAAAGACATGGCCATTTTTGATATAATTTATATGCCTATTACTATTTCGCAATACGAGGCAGGCATGATTAAATAATTATTTTAACTATCATGGCTCCTACAAATAAAAATAATAAACATAGATGAAACCCACCCTATTAATATTGGCTGCAGGAATGGCTAGCCGTTACGGAAGTATGAAACAGATTGATGGCTTTGGCCCAAATGGCGAAACCATTATTGATTATTCAATTTATGATGCCATTAACGCTGGCTTTGGCAAAGTTGTATTTATTATAAAAGAAGAGTTTGTAAAAGAGTTCAAAGCCATTTTCGAACCTAAACTTGAGGGAAGAATTGAAACAGAATATGTTTTTCAAAATTTCGATTTAAAACAATTTGGCATCCAAGAGGAAATTTATAGAGAAAAACCCTGGGGTACAGCACATGCAATCCTTTCAGGCAGAAACGCAATTAAAGAACCATTTTGTGTAATTAACGCTGATGATTACTACGGTTTTGATGCTTTTAAGAAAATGGTCGATTTCTTAACTACAGAAGTAACAGACAGCAACTATGCTATTATCGGTTATGAGGTTGGCAAAACCTTATCAGAATTTGGTGCTGTTTCGCGAGGTGTTTGCAAAGTAGATGCTGCTGGCGATCTGGAAGAAATTGTAGAACGTACAAAAGTTTACCCTAAAGATGGTAATATTTTTTACGAAGAAAACGGTGAAGAATTTCCATTAAGCTATGAGACTCCGGTTTCAATGAATTTCTGGGGATTTACACCAGCGGTTTTCAAAATTACGGAAGATCTGTTCAGAGAATTTGCAGAAGCAAACAAAGATAAACCAAAAGCTGAGTTTTTTATCCCATTAATAGGCGAAAACCTGGTAAAAAGTAATATAGCAAGCTTTAAAGTTGTACCAACCTCGAACAAATGGTTTGGTGTAACTTATAAAGAAGATAAACCGTATGTTCAGGATTGTATTGACCAATTGGTTAAAAACGGAACATATCCAGAAAAACTATGGAACTAAATTTAGATTCCGAAGTTTTAAAAGCCTACGGATACGCTAAAGAAAATATACAAATTACACAAATAGGTACGGGTTTAATTAACCGTACTTATTTGCTTTCGCCCCTATCCGAAAAGAAGAAATACATTCTTCAAAACATAAACACTTCGGTTTTTAAATCGCCCCAGGCCATTGCCAGCAACCTGAGGTCTATTGCCGATTACCTCACCTTCACTTGCCCTGAATATCTTTTTATTAAGCCTGTTTCTACCACAAACAGTGAAGAAATGGCGCACATTCATCATGAATATTGGCGGATGCTTCCTTTCGTGCCAAATACCGTCTCGTTAGACGTTTTAGCCGATCCTAAGCAAGCATATGAAGCTGCAAAACAATTTGGCAAACTGAGTAGATTATTAGATGATTTTGATGCAAAAACACTTCAGCCTACTATCCCGGGTTTCCACGATTTAGGTTTAAGATATGAACAGTTTACTTTGGCATTAAGTCAGGCAACAGAAACGCTAAAAGATGAAGCAAAAGCACAAATTGAAGATGCTTTAGCACATAAATATATCTTAGATTATTATACCTCATACTCGCACAGAACTGATTTCCCTGATCGTGTATTGCACCACGACACCAAAATCAGCAATGTTTTATTAGATAATAAGACTTACGAGGGTATTTGCGTAATCGATTTAGATACCATTATGCCTGGCAAGTTTATTTCCGACTTAGGCGATATGATGCGCACTTATCTTTGTGCCTTCTCTGAAAATGAAACTGATTTAGATAAGATTAAGATACGCTTACCTTACTTTGAGGCCACAATAAAGGGTTACTTATCCGAAATGAAAAGTATTTTGACAGAAACAGAAAAAGAACTCATCTTATTCTCAGGCAAATACATGATTTATATGCAAGCCCTGCGCTTCTTAACTGATTATTTGAGTGGTAACAAGTACTATCCTATCAGTTACCCCACACAAAATTTAGACCGGACCAAGAATCAGTTTAAACTATTGCAAGAAATTGCTGCAAACGAAAAAGAATTACAGGATATTATTGAACAGAATTTAATTTAGATTTTATGTCAGAACATGGTGAATTAAAGAAAGAATTTCAGATTGAACGAATGATTCTTTTTACTGATGCTGTTTTTGCAATCGCCATTACGCTCTTAATTATAGAAATTAAGGCTCCAGAAATCCACAAAAATATGGTTTTTACTGAAATGGTCGATCAGTTGTTAAATTTARTTCCCAAATTTGTTGGATTTATTATCAGCTTTTTTGTTGTTGCGATTTACTGGCGCTCTCATCACCGCATGTTTTCTTTTATTAAAGATTACGATGATAAATTAATCTGGCTGAATTTCTTCTTTCTATTTTCGATTATCCTTATGCCCTTTAGTTCAGCTTATTATAGCGACAATACCACATATAGCCTCCCTTTTTGGTTTTATTCCTTAAATGTAGCGCTAACTGGCTTTCTCAATTATAGAATGTTGACTTACATTATTAAGCATAAAGGTCGTATTTCTGATGGATTTGACGATTTAAAAACCCGTCAGTTGGCTCGTTGGAGAACATTGATTGTACCAGCCATATTTTTGTTGGGTATCCTAATCGACCTACTTTTGCCGAGCACAAACAGTATGAATATGTTAAGCAGATTTACACCGATGTTAATTTGGCCGGCAATTGCTTTATTGAATAGATTTTTTGGCAAAGCAAACGACTTGGAATATCATGAAAAGCCAAAAGCAAGACACAGAAAGTGATTTAATTGGAGTTGTAACATTTTTTCTCGGTCTAGGAATAAATTCTTTATTCTACAGTTTTATAACAGAAAGGATGGTTTCTGCGTTAAGCAAAAGAAATTAAACAATATGCCAATATTTAACCATACCAGGCATTTAAGGAACGCATAAGCTAGCCTCATCACTATTCAAACCCATCCAAAAGTACTAAACTCCGTTCCTAAACCCGACAGCAGCGGTTCCGATCCTTTACCGATAAATCGGCACTAAATTAGCATCGGATTAGCGAATGGCGGGTCTGCTTTTCCGAAAAGCACTGAACCGATCGTTTTCAAAAAAGTACAAGGCATTATTTTGAAAAGCATCAAGCAACTTATGAAACAGATTCTTCGTTCTCCTCAGAATGACAGAAAACAAAAAAGCGCTCCTGAACTCAATCAGAAACGCTTTTATTTTATCCTCCTAAGACTTACGCCTCAGGAATTCAGACTCAAGACTATTATTTCTTATCGTCTTCTTTTACTTCTTCAAAATCAACATCGGTAACGTTATCGCCACCACCTTGAGGCTGACCATCAGCTTGTGCTTGTTCGCCACCCTGAGGTTGCTCACCAGCTTTGTACATTTCCTCAGATGCTGCGTTCCATGCATTTTGCAATTCAGCTTGTGCTGCATCGATATCTGCAAAGTTACGAGAACCGTGCGCTGCTTTTAATTTCTCTAAACCAGCTTCGATCGGTGCTTTTTTATCAGCAGATAATTTATCACCAAACTCTTTTAATTGTTTCTCAGTTGAGAAGATTAAAGCATCAGCTCCATTGATTTTATCAGCTTCTTCTTTCTGCTTAGCATCGTCTGCTGCATTAGCTTCAGCTTCTTCTTTCATTTTTTTGATCTCAGCATCAGTTAAACCTGAAGATGCTTCGATACGGATTTTTTGCTCTTTGCCGGTAGCTTTATCTTTAGCACTAACGTGTAAGATACCGTTGGCATCAATATCAAACGATACTTCTACCTGAGGCACACCACGAGGTGCTGGTGGAATACCATCTAAAATGAAACGGCCAATTGTACGGTTCTGAGCAGCCATTGGACGCTCGCCTTGTAAAATGTGGATCTCTACCGAAGGTTGGTTATCAGCTGCAGTTGAGAAAGTTTCCGATTTTTTAGTTGGGATAGTTGTGTTAGACTCGATTAATTTAGTCATTACACCACCCATAGTTTCGATACCTAATGATAAAGGCGTAACGTCTAATAACAATACATCTTTAACATCACCAGTTAACACACCACCTTGAATAGCAGCACCGATTGCCACAACCTCATCAGGGTTAACACCTTTACTTGGCTCTTTACCGAAGAAAGCTTTAACCGCTTCCTGAATAGCAGGGATACGTGTAGATCCACCTACCAGGATAATTTCGTCGATATCGCTTGTGCTTAAACCAGCATTTTTCAAAGCAGATTTACAAGGATCGATAGTACGTTTGATCAAACTATCAGCCAATTGCTCAAATTTAGCACGGGTTAAGGTACGTACTAAGTGTTTAGGGCCGCTAGCATCAGCAGTAATGTATGGTAAGTTAATTTCAGTAGAAGTTGTGCTCGATAACTCAATTTTAGCTTTCTCAGCAGCTTCTTTTAAACGTTGTAAAGCCATTGGGTCTTTAGCTAAATCCATGCTGTTTTCAGCTTTGAATTCGCTAGTTAACCAATCAATAATAATGTGGTCAAAGTCATCACCACCTAAGTGTGTATCACCATCAGTAGATTTTACTTCGAAAACACCATCACCYAATTCTAAAACAGAAACGTCATGCGTACCACCACCACAGTCAAAAACAACAATTTTCATGTCTTTGTGTGCTTTATCCAAACCATAAGCTAAAGCAGCTGCAGTAGGTTCGTTAATGATACGTTTTACAGTTAAACCTGCAATCTCGCCTGCTTCTTTAGTAGCCTGACGTTGTGCATCGTTAAAATAAGCTGGTACAGTAATTACCGCTTCAGTTACTTCCTGACCCAAGAAATCTTCAGCAGTTTTTTTCATCTTCTGTAAAATCATTGCAGAAATCTCTTGTGGAGTATATTTTCTGTCGTCGATTTCAACACGTGGTGTATTGTTATCACCTTTAACTACTTTATATGGTACACGTCCAGCTTCTTTCGCACTTTCGTCGTAGCTGTTACCCATAAAGCGTTTAATCGAATATATCGTTTTTGTTGGGTTGGTTATAGCCTGACGTTTAGCAGGCTCGCCAACCTTACGCTCACCGTTTTCTGCAAAAGCAACAATAGACGGTGTAGTACGTTTACCCTCACTGTTTGCGATAACTACAGGCTCGTTGCCCTCCATTACGCTCACGCAAGAGTTTGTTGTTCCTAAGTCTATTCCAATAATTTTTCCCATTGTATTTGTATTTTCTCTTTTTAAAGTATTATAATTTCTACTCCTATTAAACAATGCTTGTGCCAATTGGGTTTTGGCAGATAATACTGGTAAAAGACTGATAAAATGTAAAAAAAGAGACTATAGTTTACTGACAGCATGACAGAATAAGCTGAAAGACAAATTCCTTAAAATGATTTGAAAATGAAAGTCAGCAGTACTTCGGAGGCAGCAGTCCCGCTAATCGCTTTACTTCGTTTCACTCGTGCCCGCTATTATCGGGTTTATTGAACAGCATTTTTTGCGCTTCGGTGATAAAACACAAGCAGAAATAATGAGTGATCATCTAAATGCCCTCAAAGTTTTATATCTTTAAATTACAATCAATCGGTGCAATCATTTAAATCTGTATAATCCAATCTATAATGCAATTAGCAGCACAAATCCTAATCGGCTTAGTGGCCTTCATCCACATCTATATCCTTTGGTTAGAAATGTTCGCCTGGACCACCAAGGCACCGAAAGTATTTAAAACCATCCCAAAAGATTTATTTGTGCCGACAAAAACACTGGCAGCAAACCAGGGATTATACAATGGCTTTTTAGCAGCAGGTTTAATTTGGTCGTTATGCATAACCGATCATCACTGGAAATTTTATGTGGCCATATTCTTTTTAACCTGTGTCATTATCGCTGGTATTTATGGTGCAGCCACAGCAAGTAAAAAAATTCTTTACGTACAGTCGATTCCAGCTTTAATAGCACTGATTTTATTGCATCTGTAAGTTCCATTCTATTGGTTGGTGTCGCACCAACCTACATAGTAAGTTCCTAGCGCCATCAACATAATATGCATAAGCTATCCGCTCTTCTTATCTTGTTTACGTTGTTCGGTTTTAAACCCAGGGCTAATCACTACGTAAGTGCAGACAGAATTAAGGAAGCATTGGCCTTCTGCCAGAAAAATAAGATGGATACTTCAATCGCCATTATGATTGATATGAGTATCCATTCCGGCAAAAACAGAATTTTTGTTTACGATTTTAAACAAAAAGAGATCACCATCGAAGGTCTTTGTTCCCATGGTGTTGGAGGCGGCAGTACGCCAACAAAACCGGTTTTCAGCAACAAAGAAGGAAGTTATTGCACCTCTTTAGGCAAATACAAAGTTAAAGGCCGCTCATACAGCAATTGGGGGATTAATGTGCATTATAAAATGTACGGTTTAGAAAAAACGAATAATAATGCTTTTAAACGGATTGTGGTTTTACATTCCTACACGCCAGTTCCCAACCAGGAAATTTATCCCCAAACTTTATTCGGACAAAGTGCTGGCTGCCCCGTTTTGTCAAACGGTACCATGCGAAAGATTGATGCGTTGCTCAAAACCAGGAAAAAACCTGTGCTGCTTTGGATATATATTTAGCTGTCGTCACCCTGAACTTGTTTCACGACCTAGTTTGCAAGAGGGATTGATCTTATCGGGCCTGCGTCTCACTGATCGATAACGCCCTATTTTTTCTAGATGTAGGATAGATGCTGAAATAAATTCAGCATGACGACCGCATTAGAAAATCTATAATTCCAACAATCTTTCTAAATGATGATAGCCAATTCCAAAGTATTCCTTACTTGCTTTAATTTTCTGTAAAATATCTGCTTTCTTCTCTGTTCCATGCTCCTTGCCCTTTACCCCCACCACAAGCACATTTTTAGGTGTATGTGCATCCGAGATGAATTCGAAAACTTTGGTTTTATATCCGAAATATTCTAAGATCAGGGCACGGATTCCATCGGTAACCATTTCGGCCTGGCGTTCTAAAAAGATGCCATATTTAGTTAAAAACGAAACATCATTTTTTACTTTATGTTGCTCAATCTCTCTACGGATCTGTTTGTGGCAACAAGGCGCAACAACAATCAGTTCGGCATTGGCTTTAATCCCTTTAAAAATGGCATCGTCTGTAGCGGTGTCGCAGGCATGTAACGCAATTAAGAGATTCACATCATCAGCCTTGTAATCCTCAATCGTTCCCTGAACAAAGTTTAATTTATCGAAAGCAGATTTAACCGTAACCTGATTACACAAATTAACCATATCCTGCCTATATTCCACGCCTATAACTTCAGTTTCGAGCTTTAAAACCGAATGAAGATAATCGTAAAGCGCAAAAGTTAAATAACCTTTACCTGAACCCATATCAGCAACCTTTTTAATGGTTCCTTCTGGCAGCTCTYTAATT
>NZ_JBFTRT010000036.1:0-23142 GCF_056399685.1 Pedobacter sp. 01N416 | reverse complement strand
GTTTTCTAATTCAAGTACACATAATCCGCCGTAACCGGCTTTTTTTGTAAACACGCCATTATCAATGCACTTGATGGGATAAAGATCTTTAAAATTTTCAATAATCTCTTGCTGGGTACCAGGGGTGTGCCCATGTATCAAAATCCGTCTACCAAGCCAGCCGTAATCTAAAAGATCGTTTTGATCCCTAGACCAGAGCATCGTGTGCACATCAGTGAAAGGATCACTAATTAGCATATTCAGCGCCGCATGGACGAATATAAATTGGTCATATTCGTAACAAAAGCGGAAAGATTTCAACAGATCAATATACTTGATAGGAATCTTATGAACCGAACTAGTCAGAAAACTAGACAATGTTTCATCGCCACCGTTTAACAGCCAGTTATTAAGTTTATCAGGGTCATCAAGTGCATCAAGCAGCATCTGCTCATGGTTTCCCCTCAAACAGATAAGTTCAAAACCATGTTCCATCAATAGAAAAATGGTATCCAAAACTCCCTTACTATCAAAACCCCTGTCAATGTAATCTCCCAATAAGATCAATCGATCAGTCTTTTTGAGGCGAACAGACTTTAGCGCTCTTCTAAAGGCATTGTCATTTCCATGGATATCTGATAAAACAAAAGTTCTCATTCGGTGCAAAGTTAATATTTGAAAGAGATTAACCATGCTACAGCGCAAATTTTCATCAGAAAAGGCTCTTATATAAAATGCCACAAAGGCATTTGTGTAGACATATTGTGTATTTCGGCGCGAAAGTGCCCCCTCTGCTTCGGGACAAACTGGCCACCAATTTGATTATCGGATTGCGCACTGTCCCTCACTAGGTATTAAGAACTATTTGCTTTCCCTTCTGTTGAAATGTTTTGGCAATTTAATACTTAAAAGAGCACATTTTTTTTTATAAAAAAATATTTTTAAACATTAGTTTGACCGATTTTCAACAGTCCTATTCTATGACAACTTTATCGAATATGTAATAGTTCTCCCCTGTCAGGAAAAACCTCAGCATTCTTTGAAACAAAAGATACAGCACGTGGAAGCAAAATTAGGTTTTTATAGTTATTTTCTATAAAAATCAGTTTAAAACAAACCAGATAAATTTGCTACTTTCGCTCAAGATGGATAATCATCTTAAAAGCGGCTAACTGGACAAACCAATTCTATTGACCTTATCGCCAATTTGCTAATGTATAGGTAAGCAAAACTTTATAACAATTTCGTTTCCGGTTAGATGGGGTCAATTTACTTTGGTTTTTCCACTTTGTTCCCTTCTAACGCCCTGAATTAACTGGTTTCGGGTCACCCTTTTTTAAATATGTTCTTTCTTGTCATCCGCTATACTTCCACTATTATTCAGCGGTTATCCATAAATATTATCAGGGCATTGAAATAACTTTAAAACTTGAAATAGTAAGATAAAATGCACGCTAAAAAGTTCATAATAAAAGGGGTGTTTTAGCCCCTTAACCGCCCCCCCTTCATAATCAGCACTTTTTTATACTTATCTTTGTTTCAAGCAAATGGAAAAGGATTTATACACAATTAGCCTTATCAAATACACCCTTTTTTATGGGTAAATTTGTATAACAAAATCAGACAGGAAAAAACTTTGTGGTAAGGTGAGACAAATAGAAAAACATTAGTATCATTTAAAAAGAAATTACATAATATATAGGGTATATGACAAATGTTATGATAGACATAAAAGGAATAATTCAATCAATTGGTAAACTGAACTCATGGAAACATGTGGTGGTACTTTTGGCAGCAATAGTGGTTGGCTGCTATTACATGATGCGTGACGCTCCAATTGAAGTACAAGAATACAACGCAAATGGAAAAATTCAGAAGATTACTAAATTCAGATAGGTTTATGACCCATCCGCTGGTACAGGTGGCTTTAATCATTGGTGACCTCCCATGCCGAACAATAGTATTACATTTACAAATTCATTTAAACGCTCATGCAAACAATTAAACAGTTCTTCAACCATGAATGGGTTAAGAACATTTCATATTCAGTTATCGCTGGTTTCATATTACTATTTGTTGCTGACTGGTACAACAAAACACCTCTGCTTTCAACTTTCATGATAGGTATAAATTACGTGGCTGCTTTGCTTACCTTTCAAATCCCTATCTATATATTATTTATTGCTATAGTTGTTATACCATTAACTTGGCGGTATCTTGCAGAACGAAAGAATAGAAGGTTGTTAGATGTTGATAACGGTCAATATCTAACCGCTACACATTTCAAGATGCTAAATTATACCGCTGACAAATTCCAACATACAGTTTGGAAATGGGATTGGAAATATAATGAATTATTAAAACGGTATGAAGTGAAGAATGTCAGCCCCGTTTGCAAAAACGAAGGTTGCCAACAAATAGCGATGGTCAGTGAAGGGTTGAATGATGAGTTTGGTTTATATATGTGGCGATGTCAAGACTGCTTAGAAATTACAGGTTCTGCTGATAGTGAACATGATATTATTGATTACGTAGAAAAGAAAGATTATTCTGCTTAAAACCTAACGGTTCAAAAAGAAACTTGCTGGTATAGTTGTACTGAAAAAGAAATTACTCATGATGCCATTGATAAATTCATCATACTTTTTGAAGCAAAAGATTATATCGTTTAAGTCACGTTTAGTTGGATCTAACAGGTGTACAACTTCTTTAGGGTGAACTTGCTTATTACGTTTCTTTCTCAATTTTCTCACAAGTTGCATTTGTGTTCTGAAATATTCGTCAACAATTTCTTCTTTACCAAACGTAGTTGCTATTTGGTCAAAGGTTAATTTCATTTTCTCGTTGAAGTCAATCTTCTCATCCTGTTGTGAGTGATTGTCTATTGTATTATAATAAAATATATCTGCCTCAATCAAGCCAAACAAATCTATTAAGCAGGTTTTAATCAAAATTTTATATTCTGCATCCCGACCTTCAAAAGACTTAGTTATTTCAATTAAACCATTGAAAGAATCTTTCATCTTATTGTGCAGTTTTGAAAACTTCGGTAGTACTTGCGAAGCCTTCAACATATCTTGTAAATTATCAAACTGCTTGGTTTTGCTTTCATCATCCATATTCCAAGATACAAAAAACCCTTCACGTAATTACACAATGAAGGATTCTACTATGAGAAATGATTTACAAAAGGTTTGACTGACCTGATATTCTACTAAGATACTGGTGGTCTAAACTTTTGTAAATGTTATTTTTTCTTTACTCTTTTTTTCTTTGGCTCTGACACCATGTTTCGTTGCAAAGTGGTTCTTCCCCAATTTTGGTAGTCAAGTCGATTTTCTTATTTCCTCTTCCATCGAGAATGATCTTTGCTAATTACTAAAAAGCATGTTTTATCGTCCGATGCGAGCTGACACTTTATTCCACCACCAAAATTGAGAAAGAACCACTTTCGTTGAAATATGCAGGTTTGCCGGAGATCTAAATGATCCTAAAGATTTTTTTGGATGGATCGAGTTTCTCTAATAACTCCTCCAAATCAGTTTTGGACTGCTGAAAGTACCTCATTAAGTTTCCCAGATTGGTGAGCAGATAAAGGCTTTCCATGTTGATGCCTACCACATTATCAAGGCATTTCCTCGTGCTCGAGGCCATTTGGTGCGTGTCTTCATCAGCGCTCAGACGGTCGAGCTCTTTTATCATGGGAGCAAAATAGTCGCTGTTGAGCACGCGGTAGTCGAATTTTCCGTCCTGCTGATGTGGCAGAACCTGTGTTCCATAAAGTTGATCCAGCGTTCTGAACTTGTCGCCATGTAGCGCCTCCATGCCACCTTTATTGAACAATTTGTTTTTGTATACGTGGAGGGCGTGCAGAAGTTCCTGGAAATTGGCAGTCAGCTTATCATTTCTCTTTCCAATCTCTTCCAGTCCCTTTACAAAGGTATCTTTTAGCAGCAGGCTATTGGATTTGATGATGCTGAGTTGAAGGTTGATCTGACCCGCCAGCGATACGGCTTCCTGGTAGTCCTTGAAATAATAGCGGTTGATGTATTCCAGCAGTTCGGATTTATCAAGCGATTCGAAGTTTTCACATTCCAGCGAAGCGATACTGACCATTTTTGGTGGTTCATTTGGGTTCGCCGTGCGGTGATCGATTGACTTTTGAATCTCTTCGGCCTGTCTTTCCAGTGGCTTGACAAGTGTCTGAAGCTCGGTCTTCCATCTTTTGCCTATTTTTTTTGTCCGTTTGATATTTGACCAACCATCGATGAGTTCCTTAAGTACAAGACCCAGTACCAATGTGATTACCGGAAGTATATCCTTGTACCAAGGACTGCTTGCCTTGGCTGCAGGATTTTCCAACCTGATGCGGATAGCGTGATCGGGCATGGTCGTCTTAATCTTTTGTTCTTTCGGCAAGGTGACAGACGGCTGGGCTGAGCGCTTTGGAGTATCAATTTTTTTTCCAATGGCGGAGACGACCTGTTGCTCGGCTGCCGTCTTTTGAACTGCCCTGCTATCTTTGGAAGCAAGTGATACGGCGATCACCAGCACGATCATAAGTTTGTTTTGTGAAAGCATATAATTGAAGTTGATTTTTTCCGTTCGGCAAATATACCCATTTCAGCCCTGACCTATACAGATCTGGATAGGGCCGGAGAATGATTATTCATTGATCTGACGCCACCCTATCAGCAGGAATTATCTGTAGAGCAGTTCCAACTCGGACGGATTTTCGCAGATCGGAAAATATGTTAATAATCAGTAAATTTACAGAGAAGAACAAAAATATAAATCAATGCTCCAAGATAACACCCCAGATGCCGCAGAATCCAGCGCGGGAGATGACTTTCATATTTTATGGTCGATCCAGAAGTGCCTCAAGCTGATCAACTTTGAGCCAAATGGCTTAAAGGCGATTTCAGTGGAGAACCTCTCTACTTCCGACAGTTCGTACCTTAATACCGGAGGGGGGATGAGTCTTGGCGTGGACCTGACCGAATATTACGGTGGAACCAGCATCCTGGATTCAGAGCGGATCGTTGTTTCCCAGCTCAAATATAGCACGCGCACCCCAGATAAGGACTGGACAGCAGCAAGGATCTGTACCAGCAGCAAGGGTGGATCGGAAGGCTCGATCATTGACCGTTTGGCGCAGTTCTACAGCAGGCTTTCAGCTCAGATCGATAGGTCAATATTACTGGACAAGGTTATCATCAAACTGGTGAGCAATCGCCCCGCCGCTGACAAGCTTGTTAAAGTTTTGGAGACATGCAAATCGTTGATCTGCCAGCAGCGCCCAAATAAAACGAGCATGAGCGAGCTCAATGCCAAACTTACTGCCGGCCAACAGAAAGATCTTTCCCGTCTGCTGAATGCTTCGAAGCTCGATCAGTACCAGTTCGTAGATTTCGTCAGTTTACTTGACCTGTCCGATTGCAACCAGTCCTCCAGGTTCCAGCTCGAACAGCAGATCATAGCGGCCATAACCAAATGGACTGCCTTTAAAACCTCACTGGAATACACTTATCTGCACAAACTGATCTGGGGAAAGATGATGCCCGAACAGAAGCAGATCAATACTGTTGTGCTCTCGGATGTGATCCTGGCCTTCGGACTTGCCGATATTTCGGCGATCTTTCCGGTAAACAACAAGATTTCAGCGCCAGAAAAGCTGGTACCAAGGGAGCAGCTTTCTGCTATCAAAGATGAACTGCTCAAACCGGAGAACCAGCTCATCTGCCTGCACGGTGGTGCCGGTATAGGAAAATCTACGCTGGTCAACATGATCCCCAGCGTTCTTCCGGAGGGTTCGGTGTCGGTCATCTTCGACTGTTATGGCGGAGGAAGTTATCTTGATCCAGAAGATCGCCGGCATAAGCACCAGGCCGGTATACTCCAGATCTGCAACGAACTTTCCCTCAAGGCCGGCTCCAGCCTGCTCCTGAGTGAAGATAAACCTGACGAATTTTACCTCAAACAGCTAAAGGAGCGGATGAGTTCCGCGCTTGCCATTATGCGGGCGATCCATCCAGAGGCTGTCCTTGCCATCATCCTGGACGCGGCGGACAACAGTGTCACCGCATCGGAACTTTACGATGGCAAGACTTTTATCAGGGACCTTTCGGAGATGCAGTTTCCCGAAGGCTGTAACATCATTCTGTCGGCCAGGACCGAAAGGCTAGATACCCTGAAGCTGCCAGAAGAGGCAATAACCATCCCGCTAGATCCTTTTTCCGATCGGGAGACCAGATTGTTTCTAGAGGGATATTTTCAAGATGTTTCAGAAGAGCAGGTCCTTGAGTTCAAAAAGCTGACCCATGCGACCCCCAGGGTCATGGCCTACGCACTTGAGCTTCCTGGAAAGAGCCTTAACGACAAACTTCTTCCACTCAAACCAGACGGAAAGACCCTGGAACAGATCTTCAGGTTACGTGTGCGCGAAGCAGAGCGCAAAGCTACCAAAAGACAGGTCACCGCGTTTTTGAAGCACCTGATTGCCATGCCCCGGCCGGTTCCGATGGACTTTGTCACCAGCGCTACTGGTCTTAGTGAGGCCGCGATTGGCGACATCAGGGTAGATCTTTGGCGGGAGATTCTGGAAAGTAACCGTGAATTCACTTTCCGTGACGAGGATTTCGAAACCTTTTTGAGAAAAAGCTACAAACTCGGCCAGCCCGATTATGAACATATCGCACTAAAACTGCTGGAAGCTGCCCCATCAGATGAGTATTCCAGTACCCACCTGTCGAATTTTCTGAGCAAATCCGGCATGTACGCCGAGCTGAGGGACATTGTGATCGAAAAAAAATATCTAAGCTATCCGCTTGACCCGGTAAAAAATAAAGAGGTATTCATCGAGCGGACCAAGGCCGCCATGCGCATGTCCACTACGGAATTCGATCCCCAGGATTTCATCAAGCTGCAGATCGTATCGGCCGAAGCGGCCAAGACCAATAGCGTGCTGGAGGAAATCCTACTGGACAAGCCGGACCTGGCGGCAAGATACGGTAACCTGCAGACCAACCAGAAGATCTACTTCCAGTCGGGCAATCCGGGCTGGTTCGGCAAGGTACACTATCGCAATGCGGCCGTGTATGCCAGGCAGAAAGAGACCTGGGACCTGGCCAAACAGCACCTGCGCAAGGCCAGGGAGTGGGTAGACTACCGCAATAAACTCGATGAAGAAGAACTGCGGGAATACCGACTTACCGCCTATGATCTCGCTTTTGGAGCTGAAGCGGTACTTCACCTTTTTGGGGTGGACAAGGCCATTGAATGGCTCGGCAAGTGGAACCCCAAGGGAGCAGTATACGATGTCGTGCATGTCTTGCTGAACAACCTTTTTGCCCTGGGCAATACCGTTCAGATCGACCGCTGGCTTAAAAATAAGGGCGACCAATTGCGCATAGATCTCAGGCTGCTGATTGTCCAGGTCTATTTTTTAAATGGCGTTAAAATTCCGCTCGACCTGAAAAAGGTATTGGCGGAAGTTGCTGTGCTTTCCAGGATCTCCAAAAAGGAGGATGAGCTGATGGAATCCATTGTCGCATGTTGTGAGGCATGCCTTGCTGCTGGCATATCCGATGTAGAAGTCAAGCCCCTATTGGGGCTGATCGATATACAGATCCCCGGACATCCCCCGAGCCTTTATTCCACGGGCCGCTCGGAGATGGAGCGTCTGGACCTGTTACTAAGAAAGGGGTTGATCCTGCACCTGTTCGAAGAGCGTTCATTTACCACAAAGGATTTCTATCCGAAATGCCTACAGGAAAAAAATGCCAGTACCGACCACAAAGTTCGCTCACAGGTAGAGGACCAGGTGAAGCGTTTCGAGCGGATCTACGGGCACCTGCTGCCCGCCTATAAGATCAGGGGGAACTATTTTTTCAGGAAACAATCATCAAAGGCCCAGCTGGAAAATTTGGGCAGCCTGCTCTCCAATTTTGACAGCGATTGGGAGCTCAACTATTACCAGAGACATGAAGCTCCGGGCCTGCAGAAGTTCATCATATTAAAGCTGTTGGACATCGCCTTCCACCAAAAAGGTGATGGACTGATCCATTCGATCAGGGACCGTATCCTAAAGGGCGAGCTCAAGGAGATCGATCTGTTGCTCTCGATCTGTGAAAAGCTGGGGCGTAAGGAACGTCTTCGCGAAACGGTGATGGCCATTCTATCCCATACCGAGCAGATCATAGACTCGGCGAACCTCTCGGGGAAGGAGATCATAGACAACTACACCAGGGCTGCGGTAACCGCCAGCCGATGCTCGCTGGAGGCTGGCAAGTACTATTTTGATAAGATGGTACAGGCCTCTACCGAGATCGATTTCGAGGCCTTCGACCAGATTCGCAGTGTCCATGAACTGAGCAAGCTTATTCCGCCACTACAGAACACGGACCTGGCCATCCAATTCTTCAGGTACTCCGAATACTGCCACCAGCGGATGCGCAGCTGGGACGGGTTCCCTTGGGATGTGGTAGTGCCGACATTGGCAAAACTGGACATCCGTACGGGGTTTGCCGTGGTCTGCCAGTGGGACCATAGATACGTTCGGTCGACCGACCGGCACTACATGGAGCTGATAACTGCTGCCCTGGAGCAGGAATTTATCCCTGCGGACATCGCTACCGGGATGCTGGCCATGAACAGGTACTATTACGACGGGCTTGCAGATTACCACAGGCTGCTGTTGGAGAGGATAGATGAGGCGAAGGACCATAAACTCAAGAACGAGGCACTGGTGCAGATCATTGCGGATATGAAATTGCATCGTCCGGGAATGAAGAATACGGCTTTTTTGAGGGGATTTTTGGATCTGGTTAAGAATGGTAAGTTTACCGACAAGACAATCATAAAAGACCTGGAAGGGTATATTGCAGAATTGGAAGCCATCATCGTACCAGCGCCTGATGAAGAAGCTGAGAACGGTGAGAAATCGGACAAGAAGCGAAAGGCGCTTTATTCCAAAGTACTGAAAAAGCATGCAAAGGTGGCTCCCGGTATTTTAAAATCAATTCTTGATGAGATCAGGGGCGGTGAAGCACGTGCCTACGTCAACATGGGGCAGTTATTCTCCGAAATTGCCAAAACGGCAAAGCCCGGGAACTACATCGCCTACCTTGAAGATCTGGTCGATGTGGATGGTATAGGGATCTGTTACAGTGATTTCGAAGATGGGCTGAAGATCCTTTTGGACAATTGGAAGAATGACAGGCAGGTCGGTGAATGGAAGAAAAAAGCATTTGATAAGATCGTCCAGAGCTGGTTCTATATCTTTTTTTCGGAGGACTACATCAGCTACAGCTCGTTGAAGCGTCTGGCGGCAATCCTGGGCATCCAGGAGCGCGACTTTGCCCTGGGGCTGATCAGGATGATCCCAGAGAAGCTCGACGGTTTTTCATCCAAGGTCCTCTATCAGATGCTCAGCTTCGTCTATCCGCTCACCGGGACCGAGGAAAAACAGCAGGTTTTGGGCTGGATCCTATCCAGGTGGTCTGCCAAGGTCCCAGAAGATTATGCGGTAACCGTGGCATCCGCCACCTTGCTATCAGGAAACCCGGCTGAAGTGGTGGCGACCTTTCTGCGTTATCACCTGGGCCATCCCAAAAAGAGGGTGAGGTGGATCACTGCGCACATCCTACGCCGCATAGTAAGGCTGGGGAATACCGATGTGATAATCTCGCTGCTGGATCAGCAGGATCAGCAGGATTGCCATCCCTTTCAGGACCAGCAGAATTTTTTCTACTGGATCTCGGCAAAACTTTACCTATGGGTGGCCATTGCGCGTATCTGCCAGGAAAGTCCAGAGGTAATGCTGCCGTTGAAGGATTATCTGTTGGCCGAAATCAGGGACCGGAAGCTGCCGCACGCTCAGATCAAGTATTTTGCACAGCTTGCTGCAAAAGCCATCCTCAACTATCAGCCAACGGCATTTGACGCTGTGGAGAAAGACGAAATCGAGAACATACTTTCTTCACCTTTCGAGGTCATCAAACTCCGGCAGACCGAGTACCCTGAAGACCGGGAGCGCACCGATCTGAAATTCTCTTTCGATTCCATGGATACCCTTCCTTACTGGTACGAGCCGCTGGGAAGGATATTCAAAGTTGGCAGCTATCCGGTGGCTGCAGTCGCTGATAAATTTATCAGTGAGCATTGGGGCTATGTGGGTGATGTGAGAAAAGATGACCATATCAGGGATTCGGATTACAACGAGACAGGCAACCGGCATGGCTCCGAGCCGCGGGTAGAAAATCTGAGGAGCTATTACGAATACCACGGGATGTTCTGTGCGGCCTATACGCTGCTGCAGAGCAGGCAACTTGTGGTGGTGGAGGACAACTGGAGGGAAAGCTGGGAGGAGTGGCTGGAAGGATGGGCCACCTGCTGGAAAGATTTCTGGCTATCGGACTTCAACCAACCGACCCCACTGGTCAAAAAATACTGGGTCAACGACCAACAGGGAAATCCGGACTGGGAATGGGACATCGGGCAGGCGGATTTTGATGAGCTACTTGGGCTGGACCAGAAGGATACCCTTGTGGTGCACCTGGGCGCTACGGTTTATATCGGAAAGGACAGCGAAACCCTGAGCCTCCGCTCTGGACTTGTGGACCCGCAGACTGCGCCTGCACTGTTGAGATCCTTTCAGACCAGGTCGGCAAACGAAAACTACATTTCCATGGAGGACGATGATGATCACGAGGGCTATGAGACCCGGAGCCTGAAGGAAAGGTTTCCCATGTTCAAGATACACGGCTGGCTGAGGCAGGAAAAGACCGAGGTAGAAGGCATAGATGACAATGATCCGCTGTTCAAGGATGTTTCCAAATCAAGGATAAGACTTGGCAATGCTTTCCAGCAATGGAGCGGCTGCGGGTTTTCGGTCGATTTCGGTTATAGCTACAGGGGAAAGCCTATCGAGCAGAACCGGATCTCTGAACTTTGGATCTGGTCCTCTGTTAGCGAAAAGGACAGCTATAGCAAATTCTCCAGTAATGGGGTCTCCCTGGGCATGAAAAGGGAAGAACTGAAAGCTTTCCTCATGGACCAGAAAAAAGACCTGATCGTTAAGGTCGAGATCAAGCGGAGCGTGGAAAGGCGCGAGTACAAATATTATCCCGAATACACCAAAATTTATTTATTCAGAGCAAATGGAAGAATTGAAATACTCTCAGGAGACTATAGCACTTGGTAAGAAGCTGATCAGGGAATTCTCCGCACACGACAAGCGTGACCTTACCCTTGGCTGGATGGCCCATTATCTTTCTGAGCTGATCGCATCAGCTGAACAGGAGCAGAAAGGGGCAAAAAAAGCGGAGCTGAACAGGCAAGCCTATGAAATGATCTTGACGTTATGGCAGAACAGAAACGATTTTCCAAGGGGAACTAGGCCCCTGACGGGTCTCTCTTCGGCGGTAGAGGTGGTCAGATCGCTCAGAAAGCGTGATCCCGGATTGGATTATTGGCAGCGCAACAGGGAGTACCAACAGAACGGACCCTGGGGGAATTTTGCGGAAACGGTGAGAAATTCATCGGAGAACATCTTTGCGCTCGCTGTTTTTGCCAGTGTAAGCGAGGATGCGCTGGCTAGGGAAAAGGAATGGTCGGAGTTTCCAAACCTATTGTCAGAGGAGGAACGGGAGATGCTGGAGTATATCGATGAGATTCTTACCCGGGACGAAAATCCGATAAAGATCCATTTCACCAGCCCTGACAGCAAGGAAAAGCCCAAGGAGGTAGAAAAGATGAACAAGTTGCTGGCCAGGATGGAGAAGCTTCTGAAAAAACAGACTGCCCAATTTGAGGCGCTTAAAAGTACGGTACTTAAGGGCAGGGAGCTTGATACTGACAGTGATAGTGACGATGATTGGGAAGATGCCTTCAATGATCTGCTGGATTAAAAAAGGCGAGTTTCGACCGTCATGTTAGTGTGGCAGATGAGCCTAAATACTGTGCCGGAGATCTTCGCAGCGGATAAATTTATGCCTCAAGGCGGGCTACGTCGACAGTAGACGACCCTGCAGATTCAACATAAACGTTCCCAAGGTTTCGTTCAGTCCGGCCAGTTTTTTACTCCATAGCTTAAACGCTTCCATCTTGAAAATTGGGCACTCCTCGGCTGTACAGTTTGGAGCGGAATCCAGTGTCTACTATTAGTGACGGTCTATTCCTGGCCAAATTGTATGCGCTGATCGAAGGAAGAGACTTTCCTCTGGGAGTAACTCCTTTTCATTTTTTAAGTTCAGGCCAAAATGAGGCCTCAGGCGATAAAATCGTATCTGATACGATGTTTGGTTTATTGGGTAAGTCTTGAGCGTCTCAGGACGTTTTTTTTGAAGATTTTCAGCTGTATTAATTAGGGTGATGCGTTGCTGACCTAATGGAAAAGATCTGATATCGTGCTGAACTCGGTTAGGTAGGAGCTTACCGGAAGAAAGAAATTTGAGCTTGGTGATCCTTTGCGTTCATAGGGGAAAGAAACAGTTTAGGCAATTGACAGGCAGTCAAATTGTCCCCAGCAAAAAATAAAATCTGTATTTAAACATTATAATTCTCCATCGTAACCTGTTATCATTCTCCCCCTCCCTGTCAGGGACAGCAGTGGCATCCTTTTGGAACAAAAGATACAGCAAATGGCCCGGACCGCAGGGGACAGCACAGAAAAACAAAAAAACAAAACATCTAAACCTTCATCCCCTAACCAGAGCAGATACCGTCTCGCTAACATCTTCCCAAACATCAATTCCCCATAACTTATACCAGTAAAAAATAACGTAAATTCGGCCATAGCTTAACCAACATGACCTACCCTCTTCCTCCCAATCCAGCACTCCCCATACCCCTACTGGCTGCAAGCTTCAACAACACCTCAGCAACCTATAAATATTACTGGCTGTTATCCATTTTATCAGAACTGGAAGAAGGAAACATCGTAATACCAAAGCACCGTCTTTTTGCAGGCATGGTATCGCGCGCCTGGTATACCGTTAATTATTTCCATGTTTCATTTGGCAAACAGGACCAGCTACAGCGGGCAATCAGCCAGATCAGAGAACTGGAGGGCATAACTATCGATGAAAAACAAGAAGTTGTTAAAAAGAAGATTATCGGTAGCCTAAATCCGTTAACAGCCAAAGCCATCCAATATTTTGATAAAGAGGTACCTCACCGGTATCTAAGCCCATGGTTTCCGGAATCAAAAGGAAACCGATCTGAAATACACCAGCGTTCAGCAAATTTCGAAAACAGCAGTCCATATGCACTGGATGAACAGAGCCTAAGGATAAACCCGCTCTGGCAGGCCTATCTCGTCGAACATGCCGGTATTTTAAAGGCATTCTGTTACTGGCACTTGAGTCTTTACCTACAAAAACACAATCCCAACGTTCCCGATATCCCGAATAAACTTATCAAACCAGCAAAAAGGAACAGCCTGTTAAACCAGCGCAAATTCTGGAACAGGATTCTAGACCATACCGGGCCACTGGAATGTATATACACGCAAAAAAAACTTGCGCATGGCAACTTCGCCGTTGAACATTTCATCCCCTACGCCTTTGTGTCGCATGATTTGATCTGGAACCTGATCCCGGCAGACCCATCTTTCAACAGCAGGAAGAATGACAAGCTGCCAAGGATAGAGGATTACTTCGATGGGTTTTATAACCTACAGAAAACCGCAATTACCATTATGGCTGAAAACTATCCGAAAGAACCCATAATGGATGAATACCTAAGTATATTTCCTAATGCAGATGCGCACCAATTGCCTGAAATTGATTTGAAGCGACGATTTTTAGAGAATATCCAGCCGCTGCTTACTATTGCAAACAATAATCTTCCAAAGCAGCCAGGCATTGCTAATTAAGAATACAATTATTATTTTAGCCATATACTTAGCCGAAACTATTTTGTTATGGAACTAAAATGCGTAATCATCGATGATGAAAACTACATACTAAGCCAAATAGAGGAACTTATATCAATAACACCAGGAGTCATCCACGAGAAAAGCTTTGATAATGCATATAATGCTCTAACATATCTACATGTCCAAAAACATGTTGACATCGTCCTTTTAGATATTGAAATGCCACAGATCAATGGCATTGAAGCCGCAAAACTGCTTAGGCCATACTGTGATTTTTTAGTATTCGTTACAGGCCATTCGGAATACGGAGCCCAAAGTTTCGAGATCGGTGTAGATGGTTATTTACTTAAACCAGTAAGCGAAGTTAAATTTATTCAGCAGGTTCAGCGCCTATTGGAAATAAAGTCAAATGAATCGTCAATTAAAAATCCCGACAACTTTCTACTGGTAAAGGGAGGATCAAAGCATAAATATATCAGCATACAGCTCGAAAAGGTTTTATACATCAAATCGATGTCAAACTATGTACGGATTTTTTTAACGGATGAGGATCACATCACCTATCATACGATGAAGCATATAGAAGAGGCCATCCGGGAACGAACTGAATTTTTGAGGATCAACAGGTCTGAAATTGTATCTTTTAATCACGTCAAACAGGTTGATGGATACCAAATATTGCTTAATAACGGAAACAAATTTATGGTAAGCAGAAGTTATAAGCATAAATTTGATGGGTTCTTGCGCAACCGGTTACCGGGCCCGGGGATCAGATAAGCTACAAACGATCTTTTAAAAAAATCTCAACGAAATTAAAAATAAGAGGCTTTCTTGGATCGCTGCAGAAAAAACAAAGTCCAGCAATTTTATATCGCGCAGTTTTGTTACTTTTTTTACATCTCACACGCCACATGCTTGCGCCAGCGTAGGATTGTAACTAAATGATTACCAGCTCCTTAAATTCATCAGGAATTTCATTATATAGAGGAATCATTAGCCTTGAGGGAAGCCAATTACCTACACCATACTGAATGTCTTCATCACTTATTTTTTTCATTGAAGGCTCAGATCTCAATACACCTCTAAAGTGTGCGCCAAGAGAGATATCGCCTATAATAAATATACCCTTATTAAACAGCGAAAGCCCAACATTCTGATGGGCTCTGCAATAACTATATCCATTCCTCACACACCACAGGCGTGCGCCAGCGTGAGCGGACTTTAGTCTAGACCAGGAGGTTTTTTTAATCTTAGTCCTTGCAAATATTTGTTTTGAATACCATTATAATAATCTGAAATCCTTTTTTCAACATGAATCTGATCCCAGACAGCCAAGCGCTCTAATCCTATGCACTCTAGGTATTCTACTTTTTCACAGCTACCATTCCAATCTATCCAACAATTCGTTAAATCACCTATCTCTTGAATAAAAAACGGAACTGTTTCTTTTAGGTCTGCAGGTAGCTCGCCGACCCCGATGATCTTCCATGCACCACTTTTTATGGCTTTATGGTTAACTAAAATTTTAAAGATAATTTTTGATTGTTCTATTAATGAAAGATCAGTTTCCTCTTGGTTTGTTCTAAAATCATAAAATGCATACACATAGTTTGCAATGATCCTGCCATAAATATGATAACCCTCGTCGATCTGCACTTTGAAAAATGCACCTAAAATTTCCTTTTGTTTCAACATCCACTTTAGCTAAATGTTTTTAAAGATGGCGAGTTAAATTATAAAAGTAAACCGGACCTGTCAAAAGACAGAATCCGGCTTTATTAACGCTCTCAATGCACAAGATATAAAAAATACCTTCACCTAAAAACTTTGTYAATATTTTCCGCAAAAAAACCGTATCCGCATTTAATCCTATCCAGTCTAACAGAAGCCTAGCTACCTGCGAAACAAAAAATAACGCTCAAGAGCGTCTAAACGTTAATAACAACCAATTCATTACCTATATCAAATACTAACCAACTGCTCCTGATCACCATCTTCCGCACCGCCTCCCTCATTCTTTACCTTATCTTCTTCCAATGAAACGCTCCTATCGGCCCTCGCCAAAATCCTCCCACACTCCTCCTCCAGCAAAGCCTCTACCTCATTTTTAATCATCATATAATTCTCCACGATATCCCCATAACTCACCTCCCTCGGCCTCGGAATCGGCACATAACCTTCCATTTCCTCTGCGATCGCCCTATGATCATTCTGGATCTCACAGTGGAACATTTTCAATTTAATCTTTTCCTCTGGGTTATCCGCCACAATCCCAACAAATTCTCCCGATGACAAAGAAGCAATCTTAGAAGCGGGCACTGCATAATCCATCTGCGTAGACCTGGAGATCGAAATATCAGAACTATTGATGCTTTTGCTTTCCTTATCCTGTACAATCTTTCCAAAATTCTCAGACAGCTTTTTCGCCGTATCCCCGCTCACCTGCCCAGAGATAATATTGCCCACAATGTTCGTGATCACATCCGCCTGCTCCTGCCCGTAGTCCTTCCTCAACTGCGAAAAATCCTGCAATCCTAAAGTAGTCGCACATTTATAGCCCCTCGCCACGGCAATATGGCTGTCCATTCCGCCCACAAAAATCGAGGAATATTCATCAAAGACAATGCTGCTTTTCTGCATCCCCTTTTTGTTCACCAGCTTTAACATGCGGTTCACATAAAGCGAAAGCACCGCCCCATAGGTCTGCACCTTCTGCGGGTTATTGCCCATACAGACAATCTTCGGCTCCAGCGGATTATTGATGTCCAGCGTAAAATCATTACCGCTCAGCACATAATACAACTGTGGTGAAGACAACCTGGCCAGGCCGATCTTGGCCGAGGCAATCTGCCCCTCCAGTTGTGGCATCGCCTTTCGCTGCAGCGCCGAAATAAATGGATTGATCAGGACCCTGATCTCCGGCTCTTCCTGCAGTACCGCAAAAAGCCTGTCATATTCCGCCTGGATCAGCTCAATCGCATGCGGCAAAGTGCAGTAACGCCCGTTTTTGTATTTACGCAAAAACCAGATCACCGCCGTTACAAAATTGATCGCACTCTCCGCAAAAAAATCACCCTGTTTTTTGATCCAGTCCCGGTTCAGCCCCAGCATTACTGTCCGGCTGGCCTCGGTCGCGTCGGTAATATCCTCCATACTCTGCGGATCCAGCGGATTGCATCTGTGATAAATCCTGTCAAAATCAATTACCCAGAAGTTCGGTTTAACCTTATAATTATCCTTATATTTCAGCAATGCGTTGTAGGCAATGATCGAAAGGTCATCGAACTTGAAATCGTACAAAAACATTGAAAAACCCTTGCGGATATGCTGGGTGATCACATGGCGGATCACAAAATAACTTTTCCCAGACCGCACCCGGATCCGGGGGTGCCCGTAACGAGCAGCCCCCGGAAAGGATTAATGATATTGATGTACGAGTTCCTGATTTTTCCTTTTAGATTGTACCTGGCGGGTAGATTGACCGAATACTCATTCTCCAGCAGTCGTTCTTCCTGCGGAAAAGTTTCATTCTCGCTATTAAATACATCGGTGCTGATAGAAGATTTGATCAACCTGGAAAGCATGGCTCCCCCGGAAAGTATCAATAGATAACCGGTAGAAGTTGTGATGATATAAAGGCCAGCAGTTAGCTGGGCATCAAATCCTAACCTAAAAACGAAAAAGGCCGCAAAATAAAACACCAGTCCTATTGCGATATAAAGCATAATGTCCTTCTTTTTGATCTTTTCATCCTTCATGCCTTTTACACCCAGCAGGGAAATGGCTAAACACAATAACGCTGCAAGTTTTGGTACCCAAAACCCATCAAAAAGCCCGGTCCTCGAAACATTCAAAATCAATCGATCCGTAATCCCTGCTGTAAAGCCCCAGATCTTGAAAGCTAAATAACAGCTCATATAAAAATGGATGCATAAAATAAACAGACTGATCAGCCTGATAAAATCAGTGATCTTACGCAGCCCTTGCGTATCTTCTCCTGTATTCATCTTCTGTTGTTAAAATTTGAGTTCCTGTTGCTGAGTTTTTCTTTTTTTCCGTTTCCTGCTCCTCAAGGCCGGTGAAACGGGATCAAATTCTGGCCGGGCCAGAAGCAGATCGAGTAAATTATCAGAAGGCTCAGCCAATAACTGCGGCGAAACGTTGGAGATCTGTTCCTGAGCTGAAGCAGCTTGTACCTTCTTCTGCTTATCTTTTTGCCCGGCCATGGCGAGCCGCTCCTCCAGATTTCCATTCTTTTGCGTATTGGCATAAGTAAAACGCTCGCTAATTTGTCTCTGAYAGTTAAACATTTCATCGAAGACCTTTTCTCCTGAAGCTTTAAAAGCCACCCGGTCAAACTGCCCGATCTTTTTGGAATGCTCCAGGTTTCCTCCCCTGGAATTGTTCATTGGGCTCAGCTTGATGGAATTAGTGATATCCTTACGGCTTACAATCACCTGGATATGCATCTGCTCTCCTGGCTTCGCATCTCCCCTTTTCACCGTTCCATTTTTTACTTCCTTATCTTTGGCTGAATAATAGCGGTGGTTTTCCAGCTTTCCAAACCAAAGCAAATCTTCATTGCTCTTAATACCCGGACGGCGAAAATTACGGGCATATTCATCCATGATTTTGATGGCAAAAGCTTTTAACTCTTCCTTAGTTCCTAAACCTTCCAGCATTTTTAAATGCACGATCTCTTTCTGGCTCGGAGAGATATTGACCAGAAAAAATTTCGCATCATATGCGGAGAGTTTAGCGATATTCCGATCAATTGATCTTTTTACCACATAGGAATCGATGTGGCTTTCTTTTCCGTTAAACCAGTGTCCCGTTTMCTGCTCAGGAAATAACCTGTTCTCCTTATCCAGGTAATGCACGAGCTGCGCACTACTCCCCTTATTGTTACCCGTTTCGCTTGCTGAAATATTGATAAACATTGTTATAGACTTTCTATCTGTTTACGCGTCAGTTCTGCCAGTTCTTCTTTTTCCCTGGTTTTAAATGCGCCCAGTTCTTCCCGTGCTTTGATGTAACTGTTCAATATCTGCAGCATCTTGAGCTTTAACGTTTCCCTTGATTCCATGTTCTGCGCGATGAGCTTGATCAGTCGATCATTATCCTGAGCGGTTTTCAAAAACACCCCCTGGTTTTTAACCAGGGTTTTATTGGCACCAAGCACCTGCTCATTGAAGAATTTGACGATATCCTTTTGATTGGTAATCATCTTATCCACACCCTGCTTGATCGGAACCAACAGTAAGTCCTCCTGCGCCCTGATAAAAGCCATATAACTTTTATGCCCTTTGGCAAGCGCAATCTTTAACAGTTCATCATTCAGGTCAGTCGGATCCTTTTTATTACGGTAAAAATAATCTACCATCTGCGCGAAAACCGTCCGTTTGGAGCGGCCCAGCGCGAGGCTAACCTTTTGCAGTTTATCACCCGTAAGCTTGGTATGTTTTATCGCGTTCAGATTTTCCATAACCATATAGTTCGTTGAAGGGGAATTCTTTAGAGATATCCTTTATCGGCCCTGGCTGCACTTTCAACCTATCAAAGAATTCCCGGAGAATTCTACCAATGCCCCTGAAGCGTGCTACAGGGTCATAAAGTAGGGTCTGCCCAACTTCCGCTTGCTCCTTTTTCTATAGGGAAAAAGGACTAAACGGCGAGGAACCCGAGCCGGTGCTTTTAAATGAAATAAACTGTTTTATTCTTAGTGTTTTGCAATAACCATATCAGTAAGTAGCGGTTTACCCAGCTCATTGGCTTCAACTGTTAGCACCAGTTCTGTTCCAAACGGTAGATATCGCACCTCTGTTTCACCAGCCATGTACCTACCTTGGTTAGCGGCTTTTCGGTAAACCGACAGGGTTATCTTTTTATGAGAATCGACCAGCGTAAAAAAACAGTTGATGGTCAGACCACTTTTTGACCATAACATAAAGTCAAGTGTAGCGGCATGAGTACCGAGTGGTACATCTTCTTTCTTGTAAGAATAGTTTTTAGGATCATGCCCTGCTTCCAAAGCAGGAAAGAATTCCAATACGGTTGTTTCCATGATGTTTTGAATTTGATTTCCAAAATTGGCTAGGAAAAAACAGGGGGTATCCAATATTGGAAAGGTTGGACTGAAAAAAGCGCTGTAGTATTAGGCAGCAGTGACAACTCCTTCGCTAAAAAACGAAAATAACTTTGTGATCAGATCCAAAATTGTACATTTGAAAAATCACCAAATATATTAACAATGTTCTCAGTTCTAATTGACACCTCAGCTTACGAAGCGTTACGCTTATCCTTTAAAGGAGATATCTTTGACTCTCTTAAAAAACTCAGTGATGAACAGAAAACAACTGTTGTTGGGAGTGACATTCTAAAAAAAGAGATGGAATCGCATCTGAAAGAAACGATAGCGAAGTCTGTTAACAAATTGGAAAGTTTAAATAAGGATTTAGACAGATTGG
Source organism: Pedobacter sp. 01N416 (assembly GCF_056399685.1). Classification (NCBI taxonomy): domain Bacteria; kingdom Pseudomonadati; phylum Bacteroidota; class Sphingobacteriia; order Sphingobacteriales; family Sphingobacteriaceae; genus Pedobacter; species Pedobacter sp. 01N416. The sequence goes on along the minus strand of NZ_JBFTRT010000036.1, from coordinate 2,817 downwards.
TGCAAAATGATTTGGGTTTAATTTCCTCTTTATTGTCTGATCCTACTAAGTTCAAAGACGACTTATTTAATGAACGCAAAAAAAGGATCGATGATTATTTTGATAGCATTATTTACGAAGAACTTGATATAGCCAAGGTAGATAACAACAAGATTATAAATGATTATTTTAATATAAAGCCACCATTTGGCGAAGGAAATAAGCGAAAAGAATTTCCTGATGCATTTATATTAAACGCCTTTATAGATGAATATGGTGATAATTTAGCGAGTACTTGCCTGATCAGCCAGGACGCAGATTGGAAAAAATTTGCAGCACAATATCCCGACATTAGATTTTTTGATTCTATAGCGAAATTCGTTGATTTTATCCACACAGAATACGATTCAGTATTCATGACATCACTAAAAACAGCTGTAGAAGGTAAAAATGATCTTATCGTTTCTTATTTAAAAGACGTTATTTCAGATAATGAAATTACAATCGACGATCTCTGGATAGATCCGGAAATTGAGCTAGATCCAGAAAGTGTAACCGTTAAAATCATTGATTTTAATGTTATCTCCTTTGCAAGCGAATCGGCCAAGATCGATGTCAAAATCCATGTTACCTATGAGGCTTGGTTATGGGCCTATGATGAAACAGCGTCATACAAAGATGATGATACAAAAAGCTGGGTTTACTTCGGCCAGAATCAATATTCGGCAACTGTAAAAAAGGAGGTCTCAGTTGAAATTGAAGTTGGTTTTGATCCACACCCAAATGTTTTTGCAGATACGCTTGAGGTTTTAGATGCTTCGATTCCTGATGATCTTTTCTATGTCGACGATGAACAGCATATTGAATTGGTTAAGCACTGGAATGATAATGATGATTACGAATCCATTTAAACCTGTGAGGTCAGGCGCTAAGTCCCAGCTCAATGACTATTTAACATTTTCTAACGCAGCTATAACAATTACAATGAACAAATGAATGCAAAAAAGAAAATATCGCCACAAGCAATCCTTGCGCTTCGGGAAGCTTTAGCATCAATCTATTGGAAAAAAGAACATTTAAGAGATTTCGTCAAGCTTTCTCTGGACAATTCCGCAATCGTCGCCACCATCAATTGGGAGGGTACCAAAAGGGATAGCATTAAAGAATTGCTTGAGCGTATGATCAATAGGCGTGACATCTATGATGCCGATCTAATGAACCTTTTTTTAGCTGTAAACGACTTTACAGACTTTGACAATCTTGATTTTTGGGACGAAGATGGCAGCAAGAAAAAGAAAGCAAAACAGTCTGTTGCTAACCTCAGAGGCCTGACAAAGGGATATTTCGAGGCAACCAAAGACCAAGAAGCGGCTAAAGCAAGGAAATTGGAAGCAGAAAAAAATCTAAAAAAAGTCGTCTCCCTAGAGGATGAGCTCAATGCCCTCAAACAAGACTTCTATAAGATTGCAGCTAACCAAAACTTTCAACAAAGAGGCTTTGAGTTTGAAAAGTTCTTATATGACCTTTTTCTCATCTACGACCTTGAGCCAAAAGAATCTTTCAAAATATATGGAGAACAGATCGACGGTGCATTTACTTTCCAGGGAAACGATTATCTATTGGAAGCAAAATGGAAATCAGAAGTTAACAGAAGCGATCTGGCTCACTTCTGTTTTAAAGTAGAGGCAAAATTTAAGACAGCCGTTGGACTACTCATTTCTATCGATGGAGTAACCAAAGAGGCGGTTTCTTCTGACTTTAAATCCATCATAATTATGGATGGCGGAGATTTGATAGCCATACTTGATCGACGTGTAACACTCCCGGATCTGCTTTATAAAAAACGTAGGCATGCCATTGAAACAGGCAATATCTATGCCCGATTCACCGATTTTATATAAACGGTGATGCACAGATACCATACTTTATCTCAAAGGCACTTCTTAGATCAAAATGAATTTATTTAGTTCGCTTCTTAACCTTTATCGCACCAACGGATCTAAAACTCCTTTGGAGGATTTCACAACGGAAATCCTAGCACATGTACTGGATAGCGACAGCGAACTCAGAGACGCTTTCGTCAACACAGTATTAGGCATTGAGGGTAGTGGATTTCGGATTTATTCCCAGCAGCATTATCCTTTTCGCAAAGGCAATAGAGCAGCATGCAGAATCGATTTGGTGATAAAAAACTCCGATACGCTTTGTTTTATTGAAAATAAAGTAGATTCTCCGGCCGGGAAAGACCAACTTACCAATTATCTGGAGCTTTTATCAACACTTAGTTCATTTGAACGTAGATTCCTCCGTTACTGCACCAAGTTTTATGATGGCCAACCACATATTAAATCCGAGTTTTACGCAGAGCTGAGATGGTATAATATTTCGGATTTTTTAAAACCACATGACAAAAACGAACTTATCAAGCAATTTTTGGATTTTTTAGAACTCAATCAGATGGGAAACTCTACTGACTTTACATTACATGAAATTTTAGCCTTACAGCACATTAACCCTGTACTTTTAAAGATGAACGTTTACCTGGATAAGATAAAGCCGAGGTTTACCGAGCTGTTTGGCAGTATCAACAATTCCAAATCATCAACCCAGTTGTTAAATTACAACCGTCAGGTGATCCGGATACACCCGATATTCGGGACTGGTTATAGTGAACTTGGTACAGGGTTCGATTTCAACGGCACACCAAAACTATTCGTTTGGATGTGGGTAGATGAGAACTGCTCAGATTATCACAAATTTATACACATGAAAGTTCCTGATGGGCTGTTCCATAATGAAAATTATATAGAGTTCGGTAAACCGTTATCTGATTTTATC
>NZ_JBFTRT010000035.1:0-15394 GCF_056399685.1 Pedobacter sp. 01N416 | reverse complement strand
GCCTTGTTCGGGTAAGAAATCAATTTTAGGTAATTTATTGGCAATAATATCAGTGTATTTGAAACTGCGGTAGCCCTGGGTAAGTAACAATACATCTAAATCTGCGTTTTTCTTCGCATCGGGTGCATTAAAGTAATAATTTGCTTTTTCGATATAACCCTTAACATCGCTGCTTAATAATAGCCCTGTTAATATCGTACTGGTTGCGTCCTCACTTGATGGAACCTTCGACTCATCTACAACAGCTACCGAGAAGCTACCTTCTACAGGGGCGCCGTCTTTTTTAGCCGCCACATTTATTTTAACCTTTTTCTTGATTCCGTAAGTAGTTGCAGCACTGGTTAAAGTTACGGCCATGGTATTTTTATGCTGAACAAAAACCAAGCGTTCGCTTAAGGGTTTACCAAATTCATTAAATAAGGTAAACTGTGCAATTCCATTCGGGAATTTAGATTTAAGTACGGTCGTATTGTATTCTTTGTTTGATAATGCTGTTTGTGCACCATAGCAGATCACGCCTTTGCTCTGCGCAATTAAATAAAGCTTTTTGCCTTGGTTTTGCTCAAAGAAAGCATCATTGGCTGCAATTTTTATGGCCACATTATCGGCGCTGCTATTATCTATATTTATGGCAACACCATTTGCTGCCACTGCAGGCAAATTATAATTTTGAGTAGTGCCATCAGCATAAGTAACTGTCGCTTTGTAGGTTTTTCCAGCTTCGGCCAATAAGTTGAAACTGCCCATTCCTAAATGCTGAGCGGTAAAAGTAGTAACAGTTTTGCCATCGTTATCCGTTACTGTGCCTTTAGCGTTAATGCCCAAACCATCACTTTTAATGGCTTTAAAGGCTACCTTGTTGGTTAAGCCGGCAATTAAACTTCCACCTTCAGGGAAAAATTGAAAATCTTTGCTTACGATAGCGTTTTTAAGTTGAAAGCTACTGCTTGCCACATCTTTATCAGTTGTATTGATGCTGGTAATCAGTTCGCCTTTTTGTAATTGATATTCTGCCTTTTGTGCATTGCTCATGGCTATTGTTAAAAAGCCATTGGCATCTGTTGTGCCCCTTCCTTTGGCAATAACGGTATAACTGGTAACCACTTGCCAGCTTACATTTTTATTGGCATAAGGTTTATTATYGGCATCTTTAAATTGTACGCGTGCATCAATTTTTTCTAACTTATCAGTAGAGGTATTTTTATAAGTGATATGGGTTTTCACTTCCTTGTCAATGGCTTCCCCTACATAAAAAGTCTTGTTAAAATAAGCAGGATCTTCACTGTTTAGCATCCACAAAGTATAAGCCCTGATATGGTAGTTACCTTGTTTATAATTAATCTGATCTAAGGGGAAACTGCCGTAAGCAAAACCACCGGTAATGGGTAGTTTTAGGGTTTGGATAAGCGAATCTTTCTGATTGATCACATCAACATAAATGATCTTACTAATTGCAGATAAGAAATTCTGGTTTTCGGTAACATATGCTTTAAACCAAACCGTATCGGCAACGGCGTAATAGGGTTTATCGAAATGAAGATAAATTTTTTCTGCAGGATAATCGCTCAATACCTTATTCGTTTTGGTAATGATGCTGTTTATGCTAATGGTGTCGGTTTGTGCCGACGAAGAAAAACTTAGTGCTGATAGAAGTGACAGTATTATAAACGATAATCTAAAAATCTTCATGTATTGGATATTAAATGCTAAGCCCGTAAATATATCCAATTATAAATAGAGCACATAAAATGTGATGATGTTTAACATTTTTTTACAAAAGATTTAAGTTCATTGGTCATTAGTTCACTGGTTCATTCCCCGTATACCGTCCTCCTGAACTTGTTTCAGGATCTAATATGTGAGTACTTTTTAGGTTAACCGGTTAATTGTTTAAATCGGTTAATCGACTCCAAACGCCAAACTCCCAGCGCCAAACTAACTATTCTAAAACAAAACAAGCCGCTAAATAGCGGCCCGTTTTAAATATAGTGTTGTTTGCCTGTTATTTAAACTCGATCAAAAATTCTTCTTTAGGTGAACGTACTTTTTTAAGGTTTACCAACCAATCGCCAGCTTCATCCCTGTTTCCTAATGGCAATAGGGTAACACTTTTTAAGCCTTTTTTATCTAAACCTAAAAGTTCATCTAAAGCAGGGCCATTAAAGCCTTCCATTGGTGTGGCATCTACTTTTAACAAAGCTGCTTCTGCAATGGCAATGCCGAAACCGATATAAGCTTGACGGGCTGCATGGTTAAAGTTTTCTTCAGCAGTTCTGGATAATACCATGCCTTTTAATTGTGCTTTGTAAGCATCAGTTCCACTTTCTGGTAAGCCACGTTCAGCGTTCATTCTGCTAAAAACGGCATCAATACCTTCTTCAGTATAGTTCTCGTTGGCTGCGAAAATCAATAGGTGAGAAGAATCGATAACCTGCGATTGGTTATAAGCAATCGGTGCGATTTTCTCTTTTAACTCCTGGTTGGTTACCACAATCACTTTAAATGGCTGTAAACCAGATGATGTTGGTGCCAAGTGTGCTGCAGCAATAATTTTATCAACCTTTTCTTGTTCAACAGGTTGACCGTTCATTTTCTTAACGGCATAACGCCAGTTTAGGGCATCTATTAAGCTCATATTTTTGAAGATTTTTTTTAAATTTTATGAAGCAAATATGGAGATAAGGAACAAACCTATTGTTGATGTATGGTAAGAAAAATTTTTGTTTGGGCTCCGTTGGCTGAAGCCAGCGGTAAAGAGGAGGCTTAGCCGTTGACTTCAGTCAACGGAATAAGATGCGAAATAAAGAAACAGGATTGGTGTCTCACCGACCGAAATGGAAAAGAGCTTTATTAAAATTAGAAAATGAAAGGCTTGTGGTTCTTGGAGGTTTTCGGCCCCGCTTTGCGCTTTATACCGATGAAGGATCGGTATGTTCGCTGCAATCGGGTTTAGGAACAAGGGTTTGTGCGCCCTGCAACCCCCAAAATGAAAAACTGTTTTGGCCACTTAGCCCTGGTTAAAGCGTTACCCCAATGTCATTAAGTTAAGGAGAAAACAAAAAACATTGTCATCCTGAGCCTGTCGAAGGACAAATGTTTTTTCGTTTTCGACTATAGAAAGGTCTTCGACAAGCTCAGACTGACAACGGCATAGTACTTAACTTAATGACATTGAGCGCTACCCTGCAGCAACGAGGTACGAGGCAGCGAAGCGTAAAAGCGTAAGGCGGGAAGAAACTTATTGTTTTATACAGGACTTGCACTCCAATAAGGAATGATCAGTTATAAGCAATCGCCATAATTCTTGTTTATATCCAAGTCAACGTCAAAGAAGAGCCTTAGTTTTGGCCGTTGACTTCAGTCAACGGAATATTAAATCTTAAAAGAAATTAAGGTACAAACCTTAAATCGCTGCGCACCGGAAAGTGATCGGATAACTTGGCCTGGGTAATTTTGTAATTTAACACCTCAAGTTCCTTAGAAGTGGCAATATAATCGATCTGAAAATTAGGGAACTTACCATTATAGGTTTTGCCAAAACCGTTACCCTTTTTAATAAAACTATTGTTTAATCCGGAGGTAATCTGGGTAACTACATAAGACGCCGGGGTATCGTTAAAATCGCCGGCAATAAGGTAAGGCGTTTTACAGGTTGCCATTTCCTTTTTCATAATATCAACCTGACCGCTACGTTTCAAAAAGGCACTTTTCAGCATTCTTAAAATCCGTTTAGATGGCTGCAGTTCGGTATTCATTTCTTTTACCTTATCCAAGTATTCGTAATCCTGCTTTTCGAAAGAAATAGATTGGAAGTGCACATTGTAAACCCTTAAGGTTTTTCCTTTGATGTTTAAATCGGTATAAATACTCATGTTGCCAGGGAAACCTTCAACAAAAGGGATTTTACCAGAATCCTTGATCGGGAATTTAGAAAATATGGCTAAGCCAGTAGCTTCGTAATCGTTTTTATTGGTGGGTAAGAAGTAGTAGTATTTTGTATTTAGTAGTACCTTCAAGCTATCAACCGTATCAAAAGCGCCTTTGTAACGGGTAAAAAACTCCTGGAAACAGATGATATCAGGATTTTGATCTTTCACCACCTGAAGCATTTTTTCTTTTACCGATTCGGTATTGTCTTCGCCGTATAGTTTAAAGCTGTGTACATTGTAGGTCATCATCCTGATGCTATTGTCTGCTTTTTCAGTGCCACCTTCATCGCCACCAATGGCGAAGGTTGCTTTTAAAGTTTTAGCACCTAGTGCGATAACCAGAACGGTGGCAATTGCAAAAATCCATTTTTTGCTTAAAAACCACCACACCAAGAAGATAATATTAGCGAATAGGACAAAGGGATAGGCGAGACCGAAAAAAGCAATAATGGCATGTTTTCTTGGATCCATATTTCCGGCAAGAACCCCCAATAGCAATGCAATTGCCAATACAACGGCAATGGGCAAAAGGAGTTTATCCACTAAACTATAATTCTTCTTTTTTGTGGCCATTAATCTTTACTTGCCTTAAATAGTTTTTCTTTTTCTACTGCTGTTAATTTATCGTATCCTGAGGTTGATATCTTATCTAAAATGGCATCTATTTCCTGCTGTGAAACGCCGCCTTTAAATTCGGGTTTTTTAACCGGTTTTTCATTCCGAACTACCTTTAATTTCGGTTTGCGTTCGAACAGCTTGCTCCAATCTCTTCCACGCTGCAAACTTTTAATAAAAGTGAAACCTAAAAGTGCGCCACCAATGTGCGCTAAACTTCCGCCGGCATTTACTGATCCGATGGCAATAAAATCGAGTACAAAATAAATAATGGCAATCCATTTAATTTTAACCTCGCCAAAGAAAAGCAACATGATGGTGTAATTCGGTACCAGTGTTGCGGCAGCGAAAATAATGGCCATTACGGCCGCAGATGCTCCTACAATGGTTACCCCTGCTAATCCGCCAGAATAAACTGGAAATATATTTAATATGGCTATGGCAAATAAGCCGCCAAATAAACCACCGGCCAAGTAAACAAAATGAAATTGTCTGCTTTTTAGAAAATTCATGAATATGTTGCCGAACCAAAATAAGCCGAGCATATTGAATAGGATATGAAGAACCCCGTCATGAAAAAACATGTAAGTAAATATGGTGTAAAAACGTTCAGGCAATTTGGAAATACTTGCTGGTAAGCCAACATATTCTCTAAGCCATAAATCAAAATCGATAGGGATACGACCTAAAAAAACAATTACACCAATGATGGCGGTGACTAAAAACAGCATCACATTAATCCCAATGTAAAAGAACAATGGATTGCCCGATTGAAAAACCTTGTATTTTAAATCTTTGAAAGTATTATTCATAGAGTGTATAAAATGTATCGTTTTTGTCTTTCCATATTTTAACCAGTATAAAGCCGATTAAGGCACCACCAAGGTGAGCATAATGGGCAACAGAATCGCCTTCAAACTGGGCAACACCCAAAGATAACTCTACTAAAATATAAATTGGTATAATATATTTTGCTTTCACCGGAACCGGAATAAACATAATCAGTAATTCGGCATTTGGATAAAGCATGCCAAAGGCAACCAATAAACCAAATATAGCACCCGAGGCTCCTACCATACCTCCAAAATAGATGCTTCGTAGTGTAACCGCTTGTGCCATAGAAAGTTGGCTTGTGTTGAACTCCCCCTGAAATAATGCGGTAAGGTTTATTTTTCCGTTATTGGTGGCACTACCTATAATCTGATGTACTTCGTAAGCCTGTACGGCCCACTGCAATGCAAGCGCACCTAATCCGGTAATAAAATAAAAAATAATGAATTTTTTAGCTCCCCATCTTGATTCTAGCAAACTTCCAAAAGAATACAATGCAAACATATTAAAAAAGATGTGTGCTATACCGCCATGCATAAACATGTAGCTAATCGGCTGCCATATCTCAAACTTCGGAGAATCAAAATAATATACTGCTAGCCGATCATCAAGGTGGAGTGTTGTTAATAGGTAACTCGCTACAAAAAATAAGATGTTAATTATCAGTAGGTTTTTTACTACCGGTGGAATATATATGTTATTCATTTAATTTTAAAAATCGGTTAATTGTTTAAACTGCTTAATCGACGCTAAACGCCTAACTCCAAACGCTGAACCGGGTAAATTGTTTAAATCGGTTAATCGACGCTAAACGCTCAGCTCCAAACCCCAAACTTTTTTACCACCTTAGACATCTAAGAACATCTAAGTTTTGCTTTAGTCTTTTAGCTTTGGTCTTTAGTCTATTTCTCAAACTTCTTATCCAACTCTGCCAAAGTAATGGTTTGGATAATCGGTTTGCCACTCACGCTAAAGTTAGGTGTTTTACAGGCAAAAAGCTCATCAATCAAAGTATTCATTTCCTCCTGACCAAGACTTGTTCCGGCTTTTATAGCGCTGTTTTTTGCTAAACTTCTGGCCAGGCTRTCGCGTTTGCTTAATTTTAGTTCCTGCTGCGAGTTTTTAAAGCCCTCAATCAACTGTTCAAATAATTGCGTTTCGTTAATATTGCTGCTGCCCAGATCAACCGGAACGCCTTCTACTACCAACGTATTTTTTCCAAATTCGCGTACATCGAAGCCCAAACTTTTTATATCATCCAGTAAACTTTTGGCCAGTTCAAAATCGTTGGCGTTAAGTGTAATGGTTTGCGGAAATAAACTCTGCTGCGATGCACCTTTGCGGTCATCCAGATGTACGAGAAAACGCTCGTAAAGGATTCGCTCATGTGCCATTTGTTGATCGATCACCATCAATCCCGACTTAATCTGCGAAACAATATAACGGTTGTGCAATTGCATGTACTGCTTTTGCTTGGTTTCTAAAACCGTTTCGTCAGCATAAATAGAGGTTTGTTCTACAATTGGCTGTTCAGTTATTTCGTAAAGCGAACCCCAGTTTTTAGCACTCGGTTTGGCTTCATAATTTCTTGGTGATGAAGCGTAACCCGATGTAGAACTGCTATCGATGGCAAATGGATTAAAATCAGGATTGAAATTAATGCTTGGTGGAACAATATCTTCAACCGCTTTATGGGTAATCATATTGCTAAAACCTGTTTCCTGATCGAAATCTAAAGTCGGCGAAATGTTATAACGGCCAATTGAACGTTTTACTGCCGATTTCATGATTGCATAAATGGATTTTTCATCCAGATATTTAATCTCTGTTTTAGTGGGATGAACGTTTACATCAATTTTTGATGGATCGATCTCTATAAACAGTACATACAGCGGATAACTATCGTCTGGTAATAAATCTTCGAAAGCCGAACTTACCGCGTGGTTTAAATACGGATCTTTAATGAAACGGTTATTCACAAAAAAGAACTGTTCGCCCCTGGTTTTCTTTGCAAAAGCAGGTTTGCCGATATAGCCTTTTAAGTTAATAATGGTCGTTTCCTCTTCAACAGGAACCAAGCGTTCGTTATAGTTGTTGCCAAAAAGGTGGACAATACGTTGTTTTAAATTGCCTTTTGGCAGGTTAAAAATCTCGGTGCCATCATGGTGCAGACTAAAAAATACAGCAGGGTGCGCCAATGCTACACGTTGAAATTCATCCAGAATATGGCGCATTTCTACCGGATTACTTTTAAGGAAATTCCTTCTGGCAGGCGTATTGAAAAATAAATTTTTAATCGAAATCTGTGTCCCAGGTGAGGTGGCAACGGGCTCCTGGTTGGTTACCTGTGCACCTTCGATGGAGATACAGGTGCCGATTTCATCCTCATGCCTGCGGGTTTTCATTTCTACCTGCGAAATTGCCGCAATAGAAGCCATGGCCTCACCACGGAAACCCATGGTACGGATGGCAAATAAATCTTCGGCTTTTTTTACCTTCGAAGTGGCATGGCGTTCGAAACACATTCTGGCATCGGTAACGCTCATCCCACAGCCGTTATCTATAATCTGAATCAATGCCTTACCGGCATCTTTTACTACCAGTTGAATTTTATCTGCACCTGCATCTATCGAATTTTCGAGCAATTCTTTTACCGCAGAAGCAGGTCGTTGAACAACTTCTCCGGCAGCAATTTGATTGGCAACAGCATCAGGCAATAAGTGAATAATATCAGTCATGTATTAAGGCAAAGTGAATTTGCTAAATTATGCAAAATAAGCTTAAAGAACCCGATTTGTTTAAAACTCAACATGTAAATGACTGTTGGTAAATAGGATTGAATTGCTAAGCAGACAATTTCACATAAGTTGTCATCCTGAGCGTAGTCGAAGGATCTTTAAAATATGAAAAATTACTTTCTTTTTTAATCTCTGGTCCGTGCTGATAAACGAATAACGCAAATGGAAATACAGACTATCGATTAGGAGAATAATCTATGCATTCATTTTTAAGTCTCATTTTTTTTGAAAAGCAGGTTCCTGTGCCAATCGGTTCTGGTAGTCCCGCTGTGCGCTGTATCTTTTTGGCTGCCCTTCGACTCCGCTCAGGGTGACCGCCAAAAAGTATACCGCTTCCATCGGGTTTATTTCACTTGGGCCAGTAGCTATAAACGCAGGAATCAATTGATTGGTTTACGATGAGCCGTCCTCCTGATCCGATAGCTATCGGATTTGTTTCAGGATCTATTAACGGATAATAAAGTTGTTATTTAGACGGCCTGTGGAGACACAGATCACGGCCTAGAGTAGAAAATCCGTGTTTATCCGTGTGCATCAGGGCAAAAAACTAATTGTCACGGTGTCTTAGCCAGACGCTAAGACCAATGGTACAAATCATCTCTGTAAAACCGAATTTACAAAGGCAATGATTTCAATTTTCTATCTTTATCGATATGAAATCCATTTTATACAGCCTTTTTCTAGCTATACTCTTCTCTTCTTGTGCCAGGAAAGAAGAAGCTGATGTAGTTGTTTATAATGCTAAAGTTTATACCGTAAACAAAAAGTTCGAAACAGTTGAAGCCTTCGCTGTAAAGAATGGTAGAATCTTGGCCCTTGGCAAAAGTGATGATATTCAAGCCAAATATGCTGGCAAAGAAGAAATCAATGCCGAAGGCATGGCCATTTATCCAGGTTTTATAGATGCTCATGCCCATTTTTATGGCTACGGACAAAGTTTGCAGACAGCTGATTTAAGAGAAACAAAATCGTGGGATGAAGTGCTTAAGCGCTTAACCGACTTTGCCAAAACGCACCCCGATGGTTGGTTAATTGGCAATGGCTGGGACCAAAACGATTGGGACAATAAAGCTTTCCCAACAAATGAAAAACTAACGGCACTTTTCCCTGATCGCCCGGTATTTTTAAACCGCATTGATGGCCATGCGGCCATTGCTAACCAAAAAGCTTTAGATGATGCAGGCATAAAAGGCGAGCAGAAATTGGTAGGTGGCGATATGCTTACCCAAAACGGAAAGTTAACTGGTGTTTTAATCGATAATGCCGTGGCTTTAGTAGAGCGTAAAATCCCATCACCAGATGCTAAACTGGCTGAAAAAATATTTATCGATGCACAGAAAAACTGTTTCGCGGCAGGCTTAACCACCATTGATGATTGTGGCTTAAGTTATCTGGCTGTCGAATTCATCGAAAAACTGCAGAAAGAAAACAAGCTTAAAATGAGGCTTTATGTAATGCTTTCTGATGAGCCTGATAATTATAAATATCTTTTTAGTCGCGGGCCGATCAAAACCGATCGGTTAAATGTTCGGGCTTTTAAGGTCTATGCCGATGGTGCCTTGGGATCGCGTGGGGCCTGCCTGTTGCACCCATATAGCGATATGCCAAATAAAACAGGTTTTTTATTGAGCGATCAAAAACACTTTGAAGAAGTKGCCAAACAGATCGCAGCCAATCATTTCCAGATGTGTACCCACGCCATTGGCGATTCGGCCAATAGGGTAATCCTGAATATTTACAATAAAATTTTAAAAGGTAAAAACGATCAGCGCTGGCGGATTGAGCATGCTCAGGTAGTGAATGCCGGTGATTTTGATCTATTCGGAAAGGCCAGCATTGTTCCATCCGTTCAGCCTACCCATGCCACTTCCGATATGTACTGGGCCGGACAGCGTTTAGGTGCCGAAAGGTTAAAAAGTGCCTATGCTTACAAACAATTGTTAAAGCAGAACGGTTGGATTCCTTTGGGCACTGATTTTCCGGTCGAAAACATTAATCCATTATTAACGTTTTATGCTGCAACAGTGAGAGAAGATGCAAAAGGTTTTCCGAAACGTGGCTTCCAAATGGAAAATGCCTTAACACCTGAAGAAGCTTTACGCGGAATGACCATCTGGGCCGCAAAAGCCAATTTTGAAGAATACGAAAAAGGCAGTTTGGAGAAAGGCAAATTGGCGGATTTTGTTATGCTCGATCACGATATTTTGAAATCAACACCACAAAACATATTAAAAACCAAAGTTTTAAAAACCTACCTGAACGGAGAAAAAGTATATGAAGCGAAATAGATTGTGTATCTTGGTTGTAGCATTTTGCTGCAATATTTTATGTTTAATGGCCTGCGCACAGGAGCATACAGCGAATGAGAAAAAACTGGCTATTGCCAATGTGATAGCTCATACAACCGTATTGTTAAACAATCAGGATGGTGTTATTCCCTTAAAATCACTAGAGAAAAAGAATATTGCTTCAGTTAGCCTGAGCTTTGCTTACAGTGCCGTTTTTGATAGTTTGGCGAATAAATATGATAAAATTACTTCATTTTCTGCCGATTCTTATAAAGACAGCGTGAATTTGAACGATTTAGAAGATGACCTTAAATATTTTAATACCATTTTAATTTCTATTGATGATCAAAATGTAAGCAAAGCCAAATACATTAACTTCATTAACAGTATCAGTAAAAATAAACAGGTAATTATTTCTTTTTTTGGTAATGGGCCAGGTTTAAAATCATTCGATCTGTTAAAATCGCCGATTGTATGGACCGGTCAAAACAATATTGATGCTGCTGCTATTGTGCCACAGTATATTTTTGGTGGCATTGCCGCTTCAAATAAGTTAACTACTGCTTATTCCGCACGTTATACCATGGGTTCTGGTTTTACTACAACGGCCACGCGCTTAAAGTACACCGTACCCGAAGATGCAGGTTTAAATTCGAACAACTTAAAAGAAATTGATGCCATTGCTGCTGAGGCCATAGCGCAGAAAGCAACACCAGGATTAGTGGTTTTGGTGGCTAAAGACGGTAAGGTGATCTTTAACAAAGCATATGGCACACATACTTATGACACCAATGTGCCCGATAAGGTAACCGATATTTTTGATCTGGCTTCGGTAACCAAGGTAACTGCAACTACTCCTGCCGTAATGCGTTTATTTGAAGAAGGAAAGTTAAAATTAGATACCAATATTGGTGCTTATATCCCAAAGGCACGTACTACGCCAATGAACAACATTCAGGTGCGCGAAGTGATGTTGCACCAGGCAGGTTTTATTCCCTACATTCCTTTTCACGATTATGTGAAAACCGGCGATTACAGCAGGGATTCTTCGGCAGCTTACCCGACGAAAGTAGCCGACAATTATTACATCAAAAAAGGCTTTTTTAAAGATTTTATGTGGCCTAAAATGTTAAACTCGCCAATAAAAACACGGGGCAAATATGTATACAGCGATATCAGCATGTATGTAATGAAAGATATTGTAGAGCACATTAGCGAAGAGCCTTTAAATCAATATACTTACGAAAATTTTTACAAACCATTAGGCATGCAAACGGCAGGTTTTTTACCACGTAACCGCTTTAAACCAGAACAGATTATCCCAACCGAAATGGATAGCTATTTCAGGAAAACCCTTTTAGTTGGCTACGTTCACGATCAGGGAGCAGCTTTGGCTGGTGGTGTTTCTGGTCACGCAGGTTTGTTCGCCAGCGCCAACGATTTGGCCATTATTTACCAGATGCTTTTAAACCGTGGTACTTATGGCGGGGTAGAATATTTCAAGAATTCGACAGTAGATATGTTTACTTCGAAACAATCGAATGTTAGCCGCAGAGGTTTGGGTTTCGATCGTTGGGATCCGGACACGACTAAACATTACCCGTCTGAACTGGCTTCGCCACAAACTTACGGCCATACCGGTTATACCGGAACTTGTGTTTGGGTAGATCCATCGCGCGGTTTGGTGTATGTGTTTTTGTCTAACCGTGTTAACCCTACCGTTACCGATAAACTATCGAACTTAAAAATTAGAGGAAGGATTCAGGATGTGGTAAATAAAGCCATAGACGAATCGAAGAAGTAAATCTTAGTTTGCATCATTCAGTGTTGACAACGTTCTAGCTAAATGGCTATTAAAGTTGACAACTCGCTTAATACTAGTTTTTTGGATTATAATAGGCATCAAAAAGTTTATTCCTGAATTTATAATTAGGATCATACTTCCTTTTTAATTTAAAAAATGTTTCAGCATTTGGATAAGCTTTTGAAAACTGTGATTGAGTAGCCTGTATTTGATAGGGCAGATAGTAAGCACCCTTTTCAGAAAGCGATGCATCAATCAAGGCCCTTGTCCATTGGGTTACTTTTGCCTTTTCAACATCAGATATTTCCTGTTTGTAATAAATTACGAAAGCAAAAACTTCCTCCTTAGCCCAAGCGAGATACGATCCCGTATCTTTATTTGCATGCCGGATTGAAATGTTGATCACATTTACATCGTTGTTTTTTAATACTTTAACCATTTTTGGATAAAAGGAATCAAAATGATCTACTGGTATAAAATATTCTTGTAAAACATAGGTCGCTTTTTTTCTCGAATTGGGTTCGAGCTCTTGCACATCATAGGTCGCTTCATAATTTCTCCATTCAACAACTTTACCTGTATAATGTACCGGATCTGCAATGTGTTGCCTTAGCCACTTTCCAAAATCAGAACCGGCAACTACTTTCATGGCAAATTTTTTCAATCCATAGTTTACATCGTTCGGTTTTAAACGCTCGGTTACGGTTAATTTATTTTCGGTTCTTGCATAAGTAACTGCTCTAACTTTGGTGTAACTATTTGGGTATATATCTGCGTTATGAAATACGAACTGGGGTTTATTTCGAATGTTAGAAAAGAAAAACTTTTTGTAGGCGGCAATATCCATCAGGGTATCTTTTCGCGCTATTTTATAATTGTCTGTTAGCGATAAGGTTACTTCGGTAATTACGCCAATTCCGCCGTAGCCGCCAATAGCTGCATAAAAAACTTCACTGTTAACCGTTGGGCTCGCGGTGATGAAACTTCCGTCGGCTAAAACAATCTTAAAGCTTTTAACTGATAAAATAATTGGTCCTTGCCCAACATAACGACCATGCACGTTAACACTAAGTGAGCCACCAACCGTAAAATTCGCATAAGTCTGCATAATTTTAACAGATAAATCGTATCGGTCAATAAACTGGATCAGCTCGCGCCACCTTATACCGGCTTGAACTGTGACTTCCTTATGTTCTTTTGAGAAACTTAAAATCCTGTTAAACTTTCTCATGTCAATTTGCAAAGCATTTTCTGTAGCCGTTTGTCCACCCTGACTAAATCGACCTCCACCTATCGAAATAGGTTCATTGTGGGTTTTAACTGCCTTAATAATTTCAGCAGAAGTTTGTGGCGCRATTATTTTGGTAACCTTTATGGGGTTGAGTTGTGTAACATCGTTTACGACGTTCTTTTGTATAATCGGTTTATCAGGCCGGCAAGCTAGGAGTAAAGAGATATAGATTAGAAAAATTTTGAGAGCGGTACGTTTCATAGTTGATTAGATGTTTGAGGTTTACATAATGATATAAGAGCTTAGGGTTATCAGCTTAATGGGGTGTTTGCTAGAAAGTTAATAGCTCCTAAGCTAATGATTTAGAATCAGCTTATAAATTACCGTTTTAAGTTTTTCGCTATCGCGATCTTCACATAGCAGGAAGGTTGTACTATGCTCGCTTTGGCTAAGCAAAGTAATGCCTTCAAATTTATGTTTGCCAGAGATTTTATTACTGAAGGTTAGCTTCAAAGTCTGTGAACTTAACTTGTTTAGCTTTAGCTAAATCTGCTTCCTGGATATTGAATATGCCATTCTTTGCATCGATCCCATTGCCCCGGTTAAAAAGTAGCCACTCATTCCCTGTAAAAATTGAACCTTCGAGGTTAAAGTTCTGATCGTCTGTTTTGGCGATAGCTTTAAGTTTGGTGTAGGTATCGGTCAGGTCTTTCTGAATAACTTTTTGAGTTTTCAGGTCGAATTCGATCATCAGGTTTCTTTTGGGCGTAGCGCCCGAACCTAATATGTAGAGCTTATTGTTATTATGACAAAGAATTTCGAAATCGGGTTTTAAGGATTTAGGTATATTTTCTAACTGATCAAGTGTTTTATCAAATAAAATCTGAATTTTGCGTAGCTTTTTGGTTTTGATGTTATATTCGTTCAAGTAGCCGCTGTTGTCGCCAATGATATACAGGAAATCTTCGTGAAGGAATAGACCCGAAGCAGAGCCAATGCCATCAATCTCGGCAAAAACTTCTAAAGTTGTTGAATGCATGTTTGAAAATAACAAAAAAGCACCGGTTTTGGCCGATGCTTAATATTTTTTCAAATAAGATTGCCACGTCTCGATGAAAAATCGAGTCTCGCAATGACGATCTTTTTTATTTTTTCAATCCAATTTCTCTTAATCTTTCATCCAAATATTCGCCCGCAGTCATATCGCTATAGGCTTTAGGATGTTCAGCATCTATGGTTGATGGTAAACTTGTTAGGTCCATGTCGCTGCGTGGGTGCAAGAAAAAAGGAACAGAGAAACGCGAGGTTTTCATCAGTTCACGAGGTGGGTTTACCACTCTATGTGTAGTCGATTTTAATTTATTGTTGGTTAAACGCTGTAACATATCACCAACGTTTACAACGATATCGGTATGATGTGCTTTAATAGGTAACCACTCATTACTGCGGGTTAACACTTCAAGACCATCAGCACTGGCGCCAATTAATAAGGTAATCAAATTGATGTCTTCATGTGCACCTGCACGTACCGCATCATCAGGAATGGTTTCAGGATTTTCGATCGGGAAGTAGTGGATACCCCTTAAAATAGAATTTCCGTTATGAACGTGTTTGTCGAAATAATTGATCGGCAATTCCAGGTAAGTAGCAATGGCGCGTAATAAATGTGTCCCGTTTTCTTCCAGTTTTTTATAAATATCGCCTGTTACTTTGTTAAATTCTGGCAATTCTTCTAAAACTTCATTATCAGGATATTCATTTTTAACAGGATCACCATCAGTTACTTCCTGACCAATCTGCCAGAATTCTTTCAAATCTGGAGTTTTAGCCCCTTTAGCTGACTTCCTGACCAATCTGCCAGAATTCTTTCAAATCTGGAGTTTTAGCCCCTTTAGCTG
>NZ_JBFTRT010000034.1:0-14346 GCF_056399685.1 Pedobacter sp. 01N416 | reverse complement strand
CCCCTTGTCATCCTCAATCATTAGTTCACAGCGTTGGTGCTGGCCGATACCCGTTTCCTCCGCATCCTCCAACTGTTTCACCTCAAACTCCTCCAAAGTCGTAATGGTCTCAACCAATTTATCCCTTTGGATTTTTTTGCGGTGCAGGCTCTCCACCATTTTTAAAACCTGCTCCAGATTCATCGCAGGCTTTTGCTCCGCCAACTGTTCTTTGATCTCCGTCTTGGTCGGCTCCTGCTTCACCTCCGTCCCTTTTACTTCTTCCTTTTTTGCCTCTCCATTAACAGCACCGTTAATTTCCTTATCATCCTTTTTCGCCCCCGCACCTCTTCCATTGCTCCCATCCTGGGCAACTTTTACTCCTGCACTATCCGCTTTTGGCGTACCTGTTAACTGACCGTTTGATTTTCCGTTCTCGATTAAATTCGTTTTCATGATTTTTTGATTTAAATAATTGTTTAAAATGATTCCTATAACATCCCCTATCGGGGAAACTGCTTTAAGCCGTGGCGCATCCTGCGCCATGCGAGGCCTTTGGGCTGTGGGTGGGCTTCTACCGTTTAATTTTTCCATGGGCTAATAATTTATGTCAGTCGGCAGGAGCCTCCTGTCCTTTTGATAAGCCCCTCACCTGACTACGGTCCTGTTTTCAAGACAAGGCTCTGCCGAAAAAAAAACCTCGAGAGCGAAGCGAGCAGGGAAGATTTTTTTCGAGCAGACCCCGCAGGGGCCCGGCCTTGACGGAAACAGGATTGTTCAGAAATTTGCTTCTCCAAAAGGGCAGAGTGGTACCCACGATCACCTCAGAAAAGATAACCCATAGAAAAAAGAAAGCGGAAAGCGGAAAAGATCAGCTACCGCTCAACGTTAAGGAATTATCCATTATGCGGATGCTCAGAAGTAATGCTGGGCGAAACGCCTGATCGGACCTCGGCCAGCACAGGATGATCCGCCATCTCCGGATAGATCCCCTCCAGCCCCGACATCATCCGTATAAAATCCTCCTTCTTACCGTCCATTTCCCCGATCAAATCAAAACACTTGCTCACCTCATCCATCACATCATCTGCCATTCCCACACTTTGCACACTAGCCATGCGTTCCGCAGGCTCCACATTTTCCGCATTCCCTGATCGGTCAAAAACCAGCTCCGACATTCGCACCTCCTGAACCCCGGCCTCCAACCTCACCTTTCCCATCACATCAGCCACACCACCACTGGAAACAGCAGCCGTACCATTCCCTCCAGGTTCCCCACGGGCCCGGCACCAAACTTTTAAGAAATAAAAAAGAAGCCCGACCGAACAGATGCCCATCAGGCAGGCGGCAACAAAAAACATCGGTTGCCAATTAGAAATGAACTTTACCATCAAAGAAACTTTAATCCATCAAGCGGTATTGCTTAACTGGATCAAAGTTTCGCAGAACGCAAAACTTTATGGCCGAGCTTGGAAAAATTGCAGAAAAAGCGCGTCCAAAAGGCAGGTCAAGAAATAAAAAGGAAATTGGGATCTTGGTATTAAGTGAATGGTCTTTTTCAAATCAGTTAAAAAACTACGGACAAAAACCTGGTATAAGTTGAAACAATAGTTGCTTATAAGAAACATACTGGTTAAATTCTTGGCCAGCAAGACAATGTAGTTGAAAAAATATCAACTAAAAATAGGACAAAAAAAAGCTGATAAATATAATTTATCAGCCTTTTTAAAACTAAATATGATTACTTCACACTTAAGGCAATTCTACTGGACTAATCGAAATTGTAGTATTACTGGCGTTCAACGTTTTCAATACATTATTAAAAGTTATTGCAAGCTTACCAAAGTTATCTACGTTATAATCTCCTTGAGATCCTAGTCCTTCAGCGATAAGACTCCCGTCCATACCAAAACCAAGTGATTTTAAGCTAAAAGTGGCGGAAGCCATGTCCAATTGAGCACTTGCAGCAATATTTGGTAAAGATCCCCCAAACTTAGATTTAATTGATTTCACGTGAATGAAACACCTCAGTCCGATACCTATTTTTTTCTGAGCACCGTCACATTCGACAAGTTTATACCGCACATAATCTTGAATAATCAGTATTTCCTTTTTCCCAATACTTCCAGAAAAGCCCATCGCAGAAGCCGAGGCAGAAGCATCAGAGGTAAATTTATACATTTCAAAACCCGCACCGCTATTAAGCTGACTTATAGCCGTAGGAAGATTTGAACATTCCGGCTTGTTCTCATTTAGCAATTCAGGGACTTTACTCGCCGTTTCTGGAGACATAGCGGTAAGGGTTTCATACTTGATAACTTTATTCCCAGGAATATCTTTGGCCTTCACTGAATCAACCATGGATTTAAAATCTTCATCGCTTATGCCAGCGGATTTGTCATTGCAGGAAAACAATAATAGTCCTATTGAAAGGACAGATAAGAGCTTTTTCATAATTTTGTTTAATTTAGTTACATCTAATTTACATATTAATAACTAGTTATAAAATATGAAGCGTCTCTTTTTTATTTTTTTATTGGCTATGGCCTTTAAGACAGCTGCTGCGCAGCGTGTTCACGCCTTTCTTCTTTGCAGCACTGCAGACAAAGACCGTGTGATGAGGGAAGGTTCAGCACTCGATCACTCAAGAATGAAAAACTTATCTCAAAAGATTGCTAAATCAATGGGATACGGATTTGTAGAACATACACTTTCAGGCCTTGAACTAACGACACAAGGGGTAAATGAGCTAATCGATAACATTTTACCGAAAATCACCAAAAAGGATATCGTCATTTTCTACTACAGCGGTCACGGCTTCTTGAAAAAGGGGGATCCTGCGAAATTCCCAAATATCTTTATACCAAACATTCCACTTGCTTCTTCACAGCTTCACAAAAAGTTATTAGATCAAAAGCCGAAATTCATTGTGACCTTAATTGATGCCTGCAGTAATTATATCCAATTAAATAATCAGGGGACACTGATGCTGATAGGAAAGGAATTTACAGGTGAAGATTTAAGTCCTGAACCTCTATTTAACAAAAATAAACTCGAAGCTTTGTTTAGCAGATGTGACAATGTAATGGTTACCGCTGCACAACCCGGCTTTAAGGCCGTTCAGACCGAGAAAGGCTCATATTTCACAAGAAGTTTCCTAGAGGCCTTTAATGAAATTATGAATCCCAAGTACACACATCAGGCTACATGGGAGTCAATACTTGCTCAGACAAAATCCTATACAGAAGCTCGTACAAAT
The DNA here is from genome assembly GCF_056399685.1 of Pedobacter sp. 01N416. Taxonomy (NCBI): domain Bacteria; kingdom Pseudomonadati; phylum Bacteroidota; class Sphingobacteriia; order Sphingobacteriales; family Sphingobacteriaceae; genus Pedobacter; species Pedobacter sp. 01N416. Next base: position 11,108 of record NZ_JBFTRT010000034.1, on the reverse strand, counting down.
TATGCGCGGTACTATAGTTCTCCTAGATGGATCCCTTCAGAGTGTGATCTCATTAAACCCAAATCGCCATCAGATGAAGACCCGACCCAATTGTTTGCTGATTTTAAAATAGATGCAAGCGCGAGGCATAGGTGGTTCTTTCAACGTAAACAATGGTATAAAGCTATGCTTACTGTCACTGCACAGAAACCAATTGATTCTGTAGTATACTTTCTAGACGCAACCATGCCACACCCGATTGTTACGTTATTGCCAACCCAAGTAAACATTGATTCAAATTTCGAACACAATCTAATTGTTTACGGGCAATTTCCGATAAAAACAAGGGTTTATTTCAAAGACGGTACTGCTGAAGAACATATCAAGGATATTAAATTTTAAAGAAAATAACATTCTAGCTTTAATTATCCATACCTATGTTATTTTAATACTGTTATATATCTTTGAAGACATATAACGCCAGAATATTAAGCCTTTTATGCTCAAAACACTTTATTGGAACGTATATCAGAAACTCGACACCCTAGCTCCAGAGATCGAAAAGCTGGCGAAAGCAAAAAATGTGGACATTCTGGTCTTAGCTGAGATCTGTAAAAATACGGACAAGAAAAATACGGACACCTTAGTTCAAGATATTGAAAAAAGAACCGGATTAACTTATCTGAGAGGTACAGATCCGGAATCTGCGTGGCTGCACACTTTTTATAAAAAGAACCAGGCTTTTAAAATTGAACTTCTTGATACTTATTCTGTCCCCTTTCGCCCTTCTGATATTGCCAATGTGACAACCGATGAGTCTGAATATTTTACAGGATACCTAAATAGGTTTGAAAGAATGCTTTTTTTTAAAATAACCGTTAATAAAAAGTCATTCCTTCTGGTACCCCTTCATTTTCCAAGCAGGATGTACTGTAGCATCAACAAGCAACTTGATCTTGCAGAATTATTCAAGAAACAGATCGAAGTAACCGAGCATAAAGAAAAACTTAGAAGTATAGTTTTTGGAGATTTCAATATGAATCCCTTTGAACTGGGCATGATCAATCACAAAGGTTTCTTTGCTTTACCCAGCCAAGAATTAATAGGAATGAATAGCTTCTATGAAATACCATATTTTTCATACTATAATCCATCCTGGTCAAAATTCGGCGATCACACAACTGAAAATACCACGGTAAGCAGACGACCAAGTGGTTCTTATTTTTTCAGCAGCAGCTCGGATATCAACTATTATTGGTATATCCTTGACCAGGTAATCATAAGAAAAGAACTTATCACTAACTTTAGCCTTTCAAGTTTTGAGTATATTGTTGGACATCAAGGTGGAAAAGAATTTATAAAAGCCGATTTTACACCTGACAAATCTAATTTCAGCGATCATTTACCCATATTTTTTGAATTAAATAATTTTTGACATGAACGACTACGAAAATCTCTGGCCGAAAAAAGATGAGTTAAATAAAAACACTTCCTTTAATACCGCTCCATACGGCGTATTATCGAAATTTACGGAAGCCCTGTATGATGCTTACGAAGGAAAAATTTTGGGAATTTTAAAAGCAAGTTATCTGAAAAAGGAAAACCAGGACCTCTATAATTTTAAATATTCGCTGATTATCACACATTCAAAAATAATCGGAGTACAGATCAAGATTTTGGAAATGAGTGTCACTGATGATGGATGGTACCCTGCCGAAATTTACCTAAATCCTCCAAAACCTTATAAACATGGTAGAGCCGAAAGTGAAGCCCAATTGATTAAACAACTTAAAGAAGCGGTTAATACTGATATCGTAAAACAACAGATCAGCATTGTTTTAGAAACCGGAACCTGATTTTCCAATTAGTACTGGAAATATTAAATAATTGGGAGTAGTCATTTTGGATCTTCAAAAGTGAGGAAACCGCATTAATGAAATACCCATCCGCTCCCAAGACGACATTCTGATGGCTTTCGATAGTATTTGGAGACACTTCTCATTCTTCAGCCGGTTTATTACAAAACAATGAAAAGATTGCTTCTCCACTCTGGAACACTTAATGTTTAGAAAATTTTTTAGTTGATGAAATTTAAAATTTTCGTATTTATATTTATAATCTAAAAGCATCAGTTGTTTACACCTCTGATTAACTCTTTACAATAATTGATGATCAATCTAGCCATTCTCGCACCAGTTAAGGAGAGTTATTCAGAAACTTTTATCCAAGTTCACAGACAGTTGCGTTTTAATATCAAGTTTTATTTTGATGGGCTTATTCCCAAGCGATTAGAGCCCATAGGTATTTTACCATATAATATGGAGCACGGTTTTTATCAGAATTTAACTTTGCCAGAACTTAAACTTAGAGAATCATTTATAAAAGAACAAATTGATTGCGTTTTGACTGAATTTGGCATAACAGCAGCCGAAAGTTTGAATGTAGTCCAATCATTGAATATTCCTTTGGTTGTTCATTTTCATGGGTATGATGCAAGTAAAGAAATATCTGCTCGATATTATGAGAAGTATCTTCAAGTATTTAATTATGCTAGTTTTATCATTGTAGTATCTAATAAAATGTATGAAGACTTGCTGAGAATAGGGTGTCCAAAAGAGAAAATGGTTATTTCATATTACGGCCCCAATGAGAATTATCTTAATTTGAGGCCAAAATCTAAACAAAAGCAATTTATAGCAGCAGAAAGGTTTATAGACAAAAAGGCATTTGCGTTAACTATAACTGCTTTTAGAAATGTAACTGCTCTCTATCCCGAAGCCGTTTTAATATTTACCGGCAATGGCCCATTTTTTGATAAATGCAAAGACTTGGTTAGGGAATGGGGATTAACGTCAAATATCAGATTGATAGGCCCTGTATCCCAAAAAAGCCTACAAAAACTATTTTCGGAATCCATCGCTTTTATACAACACTCTGTTGTTTCTGAACATTGTAATTCAGCTGAAACCCCAATAGTAGTGATGGAAGCATCGGCTGCAGCCCTGCCAGTAATTTCAACAAAACATGGTGGCGTCCCTGACGTTATTTTAGATGGAATAACAGGGTTGCTTGTTGACTATTTCGATGTAGATGGAATGAGCAGAGCTATGATTAAGATTTTGGAATCCCCCGAATTTGCCAAACGATTAGGCAATGCTGGAAGATCCCGGATAAAAACGGACTTCACTGTATCCAAACATCTTAAAAGCTTGGAAACATTAATAATGAAAGCCCACTCCTCCCCAGCTATCGGATCAAAATCCATTCCAATTCTTGATAACCAGAAAATCGCTCCGTTTCACTTTTTTGGACATGAAGAAAGCTCGAAAGGTGTTAGGATTTCGGTGGTTATGCCCTGCTACAACGCAGAAAAGTTCATTTACCAGGCTATTCAAAGCATTATAGATCAATCTTTCAACAACTTCGAATTACTTATCATAGACGATGGATCAACTGACAATACATTCCTAGAGGTGAGAAAGTTTAATGATGTAAGAATAAAGTATTATGCTTTTAAAGAAAATCGGGGGAACTACTTCGCAAGAAATCAAGGAATGAAGTATGCGAAAGGAAAATATATAGCAATGTTTGATGCAGATGATATTGCGAAACCAAACTGTTTATCAAACCAGTACGAATATCTTGAAAGTCATAAAAGAGTTGGATGTATTGGTGGATTAAGTGAATTAATTGATGCTAATAATAATAAAATAGGCTTTATAAAACGCCCATTTAGATATAGCAATATTAAAGTTTGTCTTTTAAAAGATAATTTTTTGACCCAAAGTACAATGATGATAAGAAGGCATCTTGTTGTCAAACATAATCTGAAATATAATGAAGGTTTTAAATATGCCGGGGATTATGACTTTATATCAAAAATAATTAAACTATTTCCTGTAGTTAATTTAAACCAAACTTTAATTCAGTATAGGGTGCATTCCTCTCAAATTTCAACTTTTGCCAAAGTGGACCAAATCAATTATGCTAATGAAGTAAGACGATCTCAACTAATAAATTTTAATACAGGTTTTTCCGATGATGAATTGGATTTGCACATCAAATTGATGAATACAGGTTCAATCACGAAGGAAGAATTACCGGCGGCAGCTGAATGGTTTAACAAGTTGCTCGAAGCAAATGAAAAACACAAATTTTATTCTTCAGCGCTTTTGTTCCCATTTTTCCGCAAAATACTACATGCGGAAATTCTAAGACTTAAATAATTTTTTGAGCGATTTGCTTGATATAATCTTCAGTAGCTCCAATTGAGTGTATAAACCTATCAATAATAACGATTATAAAAGGTAATGCTTGAAAGGCTCTGAATAACTTTAAATTTGAAAACAGCTTTATAAGAGAGCTAAAATCTTTTTTATCTAATAATATATCCATATTTTTAAGCATATATTGTTTTAACTACAAAACTCATTGGAGACAATGATATTAAGTAATTACCCACTCGATAGAATATTAAATAAAATCATATCTGAATAAATGATCCCGAAAATTATCCATCAATTTTGGATTGGAGACAAACCAGCTCCCATGTCTTTAATTGATACCTGGAAAGCATATCATCCAAGCTGGCTTCATATTCTATGGACAGAGGATTTATTAAAACAACATTTCCCCAACGGCCTGGTTAATCAGAAGCAGTATGATATTATGCCTGAATTGAATGGGAAGTGTGACATAGCTCGATATGAGATCTTAAATAAGTTTGGTGGTTTCTTTGTTGATGCCGATGCTGAGTGCACCAATTCTCTTGACGATTTTTTTCTGTTAAACGATTCATTTAGTTGTTATGAAAATGAAATTGTAAGGAAAAACCTTATAGCAGCAGGATACCTAGGTTCGACAAAAGACAATCAATTAATGGGCTTATTAATAAAACAATTAAACCTACTGAACAAGGAAGATCTTTTGATTGGAAAACACACGGCATGGAGAACGGTTGGTCCATTATTCCTTACCTCAGTAATTCACAAACATTCTTATAATTCAATAAGTGTTTATCCAAGCTATTATTTTATTCCCAAACATTATACTGGGATTCAATATAACGGTCCAGCTAAGATTTATGCTAAACAGTATTGGGGAAGCACTCCTGGGAGTGCCTTCCAAGGCTATAATTCTGACTAGTCATTCTTTTTAAACTCTCAAATGAATATAAATCTAAAGGAAATTCTTATTGTTTGGATCAATTTGCCCAGTAACAAAGAGAGAAGTCAAAATATGACTTCAATCTTTAATAAATATGGCTTAACGAATACACTTTGCTTTGAAGCCATTCAAGGGCATGGAACAACAGTCAAAGATCAGGTCGCGAACGGATGCGCCAAGTCACACTCTGAAGTTCTTAAATATATCATAAAAGAACACCAGCCAAATTCCCCGGTACTGATCCTTGAAGACGATGTTGAAATCACTGAAGACTTTAAGATGAATATAGAAATACCTGATGAAGCTGATTGTGTATACTTGGGAATTTCTCATTGGGGCATATTTCCTAAGTTTGCAAAACACTCAAAATTAAATTCTCCAACCAGTGCCACAAAATATTCTGAAGATTATTATGAAATCTCTGGAATGCTTTCCACCCATTCTATTTTATATATCTCAGATAAATATAAAAAAGCCTCACAAAAAATATGTGAACAATCAGAATGGCATTGTGATGTCGGATTGGCAAACAACCAGAAGAATTTCAGGGTATTCGCAACTGTTTATCCCTTTTTTGTTCAAGGTGAGTATCCAAATAAAGCAGTTACTTCCGCGCCTTTATATCTCAATGAGAATAATAAGCTTCGGGCAATTTTTCATTCTTGGTGGGTGAAAAATTATTACGGTTTAAATACCGCCAGCAATGATGCGGAATTAGTTATTATTGAATGAAAAGGGATTCAGGAGCCCAGTAACACAATCATACCTTGGTGTTACTAATTGAATGATATGAAACAGAAGACATTTGTCTATTTAATAATTGCGCATAAAAACGCATCACAGATCAAAAGACTCATTGATCGGTTAAAGGGCAAAAATACTGCTTTTGTACTGCATTTAGATATACGTTGTGAAATTCGATCCTTTATCGATATTATTGGGGATATTCATGATGAGATCTATTATGTGGAAGATAGGGTACTGACTAAATGGACCAGCTATGGTATTGTTCAGGCTACATTAAACGGACTAAAACTAATTTCTAAAAAAATCCTCAACGTTGAACGGGTAACGCTTCTAAGTGGACAAGACTACCCTATAAAAAATTTAGCACTTATAAATTCATTTTTTAGAAGTAATCGACAAGCGATCTATATCGATTTTAACCGGATACCGCACCTAGGCTGGAAAAACGGCGGAATACAARGGTATCCGAACTTCGAAATGGTCAATTCTGTTATAAAAATTTATGGAGGTTCTCAATGGTGGTCTTTTCCAATGAGACTTGTCGATTATATCTTAGAGTTTCTGGATGATAATCCTGCATTCATCAAATATTTCCAAAGTGTTTTGATTCCGGATGAGAGTTTTTTCCAAACGCTGATTCTTAATTTAGAAGAAAAATTCATTAAAAAGAATATAGTAAACAATAGTTTACGGTTAATAAAGTGGGACGCCGTATATCCAGATACTAATCCTCGGGGACTGACAATAGGTGATCTAGAACTTATAAAGAACAGTCAAGAACTTTTTGCCCGTAAGTTTGAACCAACCACCGGGGATAAAAATATATTAGATTTTATCGATAAGGAAATTCTGTTTTACGAAAATGAAAAAACGATAATTCCCGCTGTGGCTAATGCGGTTCTTTTTTTGACAAACAAAGATGATCAAAGGATTTTTGAAGAATTCTCAAAAATAAAAGACGCACAAAACGATCCCCACACTGCAAAGATAATCTATCACAAAACATCTGAAAACATTCCTTTGGGTATTGAAAAAGATATATTTATCATAGACAACTCTATACTTCATTCCCTCGGTTATAAGCCAATAAAAAGCAATTTGCTGCCTGGCAGTAATCATTTTGCGTTGATGAGTTTTTACAGGGAATTTCCAAATTATGACTTTTACTGGTATATTGAAGACGATGTCCGCTACAATGGGAAATGGGAAAATTTTTTCGATGTTTTCAAAAACAATCTCATTTCAGATTTTATAAGCAGCCACGTTCGGTTTTATGCATTTAACCGGAACTGGTATTGGTGGAATACTTTAAAGTTCAAGGAGCAGACTGATCATGGCCTCTCAATGGTCTCATCTTTCAATCCTATATTCAGGATATCTAAAAAAGCGTTAGCATATCTAGATAACGCCATGACCAATGGATGGGAAGGCCATCATGAAGTCCTAATACCCACACTTTTGACAAATGCTGGTTTTGTTGTAAACGATTTTGGCGGCAATGGCCCATTCGTCTTAAGAGATTTCGCGGAAAAATTTTACAAAGGCAATTTAGGGGAGAAGGGGAAAGAACTAAGTTCGATGAGGTTTAGACCCTTTATTGACGAAAAGGAAATTATAGCACCTTTTATATATCATCCTGTTAAAATCGAAGGCTTGAATAATGATTGGCAGAAACATTTAAATGAAAATACAGTTTAAGTCAATTGCTATATCAAAGAAAACAGAATTTATTTATATACAGCTAGATATTCCCGCCATTATCTCATCTTGGTGACAATAACATTTTATTTATATCAGTGCAAAAAACAGGTCTTTTAGAAATTTCGACAATTTTACGCGCCTGCCATTCGGAGCTCTCGATAAATAATAATGCGTTACTTTTTTTATAGTAAAAAGCCTTAAATTGCGCATGCACTCCTAATCTTTTTCTAGTTTCCATATCTGGAAGGTCTAACATAATAAGGGATCTGTATATAATCTTATTTCTGGACAGCCATTCTTCAGTCTCTTTCCTATATTTTTCAAGACGGCTAGTGATTAGTGCCCCAATGGGCACGCTTGGCCTAAATAATGTTCGAGCATTATTGATAAATTTTGCATATTCAATGCCATCATCATTTTCATCATCTCTAGGATCTACGCACAATACTCCATCTATATCCATAAGACACAATTCTAAAAAATCATGATGCATGAGATTCCATTCAAACACCCGTGGAAACGAACATATATCAAAGTATAGGTCAACTAAACCAACTGCTTCTTTAACTATAAAAACTGCGAGAAAAGTGATGTTAATGTTTTGTACGTGTGATTTTAAGAATAATCGCGCCTCATTCATAGCCTTTCCCGTAAACAAACTATCATCAACAACCAAAATATTGTTATATTCTTCAAATGGCTTTATCAAGTGTTTAATCCTATTTCCTCCTTTAATAGGCATTTTGCTTGCGAAAGATTGCAAGTCTGTTACAGGAAGGTTTAGGTGAAGTGCTATAAGGTTTGCTGCTAATAGGCCACTCCTCGGAATCCCAACAACAAGATCTATATTTCCGGGTATTTGATGGATATTCCTAACTATTTGTTCATTCAAGTTATTTAAAGAGCGATATTCCATATGATGAAAACTTATATTATTTTATTATTCCATTACCTGCACCCCGTCAGGCGAGTTAGTCCTATCTGCAATTCGACCAACAAAACAGGGAAGATCTTAATCAGTTGATATACCAAACACTTTTAGATACCAAAATAATCTTCGTCAACCCAGGGATTCCGTACAATAAGACTTTTGGTTTTCTCAAAGTTCTTTTTTCAATTATAACAAATATTATTGTAATCCTTTTTACTAAAAAATATTGTCATCTGACGGCTATCATATTGCATTGGGTACTACAGATTTTTTTTATTATCTGAAGCCGATCCCGGTAGCTAGCTGAGGTTCACACTGCAACTTTACTTAATAGATAAACCGTAAAGTCTAAGAAATATTAAATAAAAATTTTACTGGAGTTCGGAGATCGTAATGGATTCGACAAGCCTTGTCCTATAACAAATATCCTTACCCAGCATAGCATAATTCCTGCCATTGTGTTTCTCAAAATTTTCATCTTGAGATAAGTAGAAATCATGTTTTTTGATCCTTAATTCTTTCTCAATTATTCCATAGTGTTTAAGAAGTAGAGAAGCCTTTGCGGGATTTTTAAAATATGGAACAGTTGGGAAATGTAAATTGTGTGAGCTAATGATCTGGCACCTACCAATGTTTCTAAACATTCGCCATCTAGCTAAAATACCGTTCTTTGATAATTGATTGGAATCTGGTATATCGGTTCTGTATTCTTCTTCAGAGTCCCATAGATTGATAAGCTGAAAGGCTATTACATCAATTTCCCTATTTGCAGCGACTTCGTATATTTTATCGAATCGGGGATCGAACCGCTCATCAGCGTCTATAAAAAAAGCCCACTGATGATTAAAAAATGACACCAGATTGAGCAGTATGTTTCTATTCTCCAGATCATTAAACACCGACCGTATTTTCTTAACCTTTATTATTAATTTATCATGCTTTGCCGCCTCGAACGTTCCATCTGTACTCCCATCATCCAACAATATAATGCCATCGCAATAATTATCCAAATGGTTTAGAAGACTGTTGATGTTTTTTATTTCGTTAAATGTCTGCACCAGCGCAATTATCTTAAACTGCCCATAATTTTCTAAATCATTTGTAAACTCAAATAAAGGAAATTGCTTCAAGAAAAATTCAGAAAGCGCCTTTTCATTACTTTTTTTTAAATAATCATAAAAAATTATTCCATCTGCCTGGATTTCGTTGAAATCAAGATTATTCAAGATTTGTTTGACGGCATCAGTTTGTCGATAAGCATTAAAATTTCTTAACTGACCGCTCATCTTCAGCTCATTTATGTTGTTTGAATTGAATTTTAGAATAACTGTTTCTAAAATAAGCGGTAATGAGGAAAAAGCCAACAACCTATTTGTAAGATCGCCTGATTTACAGAAGAGACTAACTATCATTCCATTCCTGTTCCGCTTGGAAATTATTGTATTATAATACTTGTTTAAATATTTTGCATATTTAAATTCATCAAGATCTATCCGAGCTTCACTTGTAAAGAAACAATATAGTTTTTTTGTAGAGTTAATTGCTCGTATAACAGCATTAGATAGTTTCTCTTTCTCATAAAATATAAACCTCCAATTTATTAGCGGATTGCTATATATAATTCCAGAGATGAAGACATCTAATCCTTTCTCATTTTCCATTAGAACAGTTACCTCAACACCATTTAATTGAAGTACAGGCAATGTTTTCCCACTAATTAAACTAAGTATTTTTTTTCTGGATAGAACCAAGCAGATACAGGTGTCATAGTTTTTACTCACCGTTTTTTTTTGGGCCTCCATCATACGAAATCAGCAAGCTTATAATCTATTAACTTATCAAGAAAATGGTAGATCTGACTTTTATCAGAAACACCAGTCATTGTGCAGATGTCATCAAAAGAATTCTTGCCATTAATATATCTTAAACATTTAATGTCTTCATTATTTAATCTTAAAACAATTTTATTGAAGCCATTTAAAAGTGCATATTCATCACCTTGTGAACCCAACTTTACTAGCTTCACAGCCTTATCCATAAGCGGGACGGCACTTGTGAAATTATTATAAATCCTAGTCGCTACGAGTACTTCTATAGGCCTGAGTTTAATAGCTAATTTATTTTTAACAATTGGTAAGCAATATTTAAATAGACTATACCCTGTTGCTGGAGCCTCATCATATAACTTCAAGCACTCGCCGATATCCTTAATCAAAAGCTGTTCTGGAATTGGTTCATTTTCATCGCCTCCTATTCGCCCTGAGAAATCGCAGTCAATGTGTTGAATAAAATTTTTCATACTAAGCAATCCTCCATAACCTTTGCTACCTACAATAAGTATGGGGCGTTCCAAGAACAGCAAATCTGAAATACCTGGGCCACTAGAGATGAAAATATCATGATTACCTTTAATTAAATTATCAACACAATAATCAGAAAATAGAATATTTTCGTTTGAGATGTTTTTTAACAAAGATTCATAATCGGAATGATTAAGATAAATGTTAAATCTAAATTTGGGATGTAGATTGAAAAACCTTATTATTTGAATGAGCGAATAAAAACTGTTAGACGGAATATATCC
>NZ_JBFTRT010000033.1:0-14382 GCF_056399685.1 Pedobacter sp. 01N416 | reverse complement strand
CCCACATACGTATGGGCAAAAGCGCCATTGCCTCCAATAGGGCTATAATCGCCATTATAATAACCCAGGCTATAGGCCAAGGCATCTTTTGCAATGGTGGCATTTTGGGGCTGTGCGGCATCGCCTCCCATTTCGATAGTTGGATCTAATTTTGTTCCGTTTACGCCTTTTAGCCAGCCTTGTAAGGTATAGGCATAATCTAAGCCCTGAACCTTTTCGGTATTACGACCAAGTTCCATCCTGGCCAGCGGACCATGCAGGTAGTACTGGTAGCTGGCATCCATGCGGCGGCTAGGATCGGTTAAGGTGCTACCGAAGCCATAATTTACCACATTGGCCTGGGTACTGCTCCATGCCGAGGTTAAACGGTTATCGGCATCGTATTTATATTGGTAATAAAAGGCATCGTTCTGGCCGTGCTGGTAGGCTAGAAAATTAACTTTGCCACTAATTAAATCGTATTCGTAATTTAAAGTTTTTAGTCCAAGCCCGTTAATCTGTTGATATAGTGTTTTTACATTGCCGCTTACGTCGTAATCATAATAAGTTGCATTAATGGCAAATGTCCCCGTTGTTTCGCGGTATACACTGGCCGATACCCGTTTACGCTGATTATTCTGGCTTAGGTTGGTTAATACCCCGTTATCACTTATTAATCCATCATAATAGGTTTTGGTAATCTGTGTATTACTGCCCAGGTTTAAAAAATTACGGTAAAAAGTATTGTCTACATAAGCAGGTTCGGCTAAGCCGCTGCTTGCCGTATTTTTCTGCCCCACTTCTCTTATCCTGCCCAATGCATCGTAATCGGTATAACTAAAATTGTTACCAGCGGCCTGTTTTGCATTTTGAGAAATGACCAGGCGGCTTAAATAATCGTACCAGAACTTACTGGTACCCGCATCAGGCGTGTATTGTTTTACCACCTGATTGGTTGCATTATAGGCATAAGTAGTGGTTAACTTATGTAGCGGATAGGTTCCGTTAAACTGGGTTTCTAAAGTACTGTTTTCGGCAATGGTAGTGGGGCCGCCTGCCGCTGGTATATTAAAGCGGTACCAGGCAAGGGCAGTACCATCGGCCACGGCAAAACAAGGGCTTTCGGCATTGGCTGTAATTTCGCCTGCTGCCATTAAACGTCCCGAATAAATCCTAAAGTGTTTTAAATTGGTAAAGTTACGCGGCATGTTTATCGGGTTACTGGAAATGGTCCAGCCGCAACCAGCAGATGGAGCACCTGCAACAGGTGCATAGGCTTTTCCGTTTACCCAGATCTGTAAAGCCCCCTGCGCGAGGTCTGTGCCTTGTACCACCACATGTGTCCAAGGTGATAGTGGTAAAATATCGCTTACATTGGCTGTAACATGGTTACTTAATACTATGCTAACATTATCCGCCGCAGTTTGGTTTAAGGTGAAAACATCTACATTAACCAGGTTGCCGTTTACACAGGCCTGCAGCATGTATTTCATATCGGGTGTAGCGGCAACAAACTGTTTGCCCCCATCCGCATCGGTATGCAGCCACATTTCTACGGCCGTATTGCCATGCCCCTGTAAAGTATTGCTAAGGGTTTGTAAAGCGGTATTCTGATCAGCTTCGCTCACCGGACCATTGTAATTACAATCTTCGGGCTGTGCTTTCCTGCCCCGTTGTACCAGTTCTACTTCGTTATCGGTTAAAAGCGTTACCCCTTCTGGTGGCACCGTACGGATCAGGTTACCTGCCAGATCGTAATAATACAGTGTATAATGGTAAGTTTGCTGCAATGCCTTTAATGTTACATTGGCTTTTGCAGCCGCGCAGGTATTGATATAGGCATTAACAAATTTTCTTTTTTCTTCGTTAATATAAGTTGTGTATTGCTCATGCCCAATTCCATAAGCCTGATCGATCAATGCTTTTACACAGGCCATAGGATCGATAGGTGCAGCAACATAAGGCGGCTCGTTACATAACAAATCGCGGCTACTGCTGGCATAAACCTCGTAATCGTGATAAGATAAAAAGAAACCAAATTTCTGATTTAAATAATTACTAAAGATGGTTTCGTAATTTGCAGATGAAGGACTTAAAGCATTGCTGAACGCAGTATTTAAACCTGATACTGCTGAGTTATAGGTATTTCTATCTATACAGCCAGTTGCTGCTCCATCTAAGAAAACCGGAAGTTTAATATCGTAATCCAATAAATGTTTACAATTGGTGCAACCTTTTATCAAAGTATTCAGCTCCGCTTCGGTTAAGGTCATGGCCGTTCCGTATTGCGCTACAAGGGTATTGTAAAAACCAGAAGTACCATAACCCGGGAGGTTGCCTAATTTATTACAAATGGCATCTGTTGTTGCAGAAATGGAGATTTGGGTAGGTTGCTGTTTAACCTCATATGGATACGGCGAATCGATTAACCATGGGTTAAGCAGGTCGGTAAAAGTGGTAAAACCTAAGGGCTCTAAAGTGTATTTAATTACATCGCCAAAGTTGGTAGCAGCATGCCCATTTATCATAATGCTCTGTTCAGCAGGTAAACTGCTTGCACCAAAAGGATGTGCTAAATCGCCTCCATTTATACATAAGGCAATTAAGTTGTTTTTTAATTCTTCTATTTTTGCAGTATAATTACCTGCTTCGAGGCCTTTTCTTAGGCGTTGTATCCAACCTTCGGCATTACCTGTACATGAAGTATTGATCTGGCTGGTTAAAGCCGCATTCTGCACTGCTATATACTCTGCTTCGGTTAAACCTGTTTTGGGCGCTGTAATATCGGGATCGAACCTACTTGTTTTTTCCGCGTAAATGGCAGGACAATTAGCTGGGTTCGGTGCAGGTGTACAAAAGGTAGCACCGGTAATTGTATTTTGGTTTAAATATACTTTTTGGAAGGGCTCACAATTTATTTCTTGTATATAATAAGTCGCATCGTAAAAATATGTCGCAGCGTTCTGTCCGTTAGGAATATTTATAGTAACAGACTCATTTGCACTTGAGAAAAAGTGATCAACACGGAAGTTTACATTTACCTGTACATCCATATGGAAGGTAACCGGATTACCATTTTGATCGACCAGTTCAACAGTTGTTTTCCTTGGATTGTGAAAATAATATCCATAACAATCTATATACTTTGAAATAATACCATCGTAGTTGACGTTATCGCTTATTCTTGCACAAACGGTAACCGTGTTTGAAACACGCATGGCGCTTTCAGTTTGCAAAGCACTGCTTTTCATTGCCATCGACGGTGTAGAAACCGGCGCTGGTTGATATTTAGCTACCCAAACATTTCTGTATACCCTGTAACTTCCCTTCTCATTCTGTACGGCGAAATAAGGTTTAAATTCATATTCGCCAAACTGCTTTAGTGTATCTGATACAGCACTAATATTATTGCTTTTTCTGGCGGCACTTTTATTGGTTTCATTAGGTGCTACTTTACTAACACTATAGATGTTATTGCTGTCGAAATCGGCTAAAACCTGCTGTTCGGCCGAATTGTTTGCCATTAACTGCTGGGTAACTTCACAGGGCGTTTGCTCAAGGTTATTGGTGGTATTTGCTTCAACTGCTTTAAAAAGTGCAGTGGGCTGCTGATCACATGGATTACCGCCGCCACCACCACCGCCGCCGCTACCTCCAATATAAGTATTGCAGATACTTACCCAAACATTGTTAAATACATAGCTATTGCCACCGTAATATACAGTATAGCAATTGTAAAAATTCAAATCGCTGTTATACAAACCTCCGTTACAACCTACTTGAGGTGAATTGGATTCATCATAACCTTCATAAAAACTATAGTCGTAACGATACGGCGAAGAAATAGCATAATACTGGTTTCCGCCATAACTACCATCAGCTACCAAACTGTATTCAACGCCGCAACCAACAGGTATGCTTTCAACACAAGTTGTTTCCCATACATTGGTGTATCTCATTGGTTCACCACCCGGCATTCTTACCTCTATGCAAGCATAAAACTGTCTGCTGCTTAAATTGTTACAACTAATTGTAGGTGGAGAGCCGATATAACCTGAGGTGTAGGTATAAGTAATTTGCTGGTTATTGATGTAATCATAAACTCTATAACTATTAAGAGAGAGCTGTTGAGTAGAGCCCAGGAGCATCCTTGTAGAGCAGTCGTCACCGTTATTAGTATAATTATAATCGGAAGCTACCGGTTTCCCAATTGGACAAGTAACAGAAGGATCGCAGGTCTCGATATTTCTAAGTATCTCTATATATTTTGCTTTAAGTTCAAGATAGTAATCACGATAAAACTGCCATTCTCGGTTTTCTACTCTACACGCATCGTTAGGATTACAGGTATTCCAGTTCTGTGCCGTTGTATTAACCCCAAGATTGGTTGTACCGGTTGTATCTGAGCAGTAAAGTACAAAATCAATAAAAGCATAGATATTTTTAACGGCAACATCCGCTCGGCCTGTTTTTACCACACTAAAATTGGTGAGATCGAACTCCATACTACTTTTGTACGAGCTATGGGCAGGATCCGTAAAAAAAGGATCGGAATTGAGCAACCAGTTTATCGCATTACCGCGGTGATAACCAATTGCCGCAGCGGTTTCTATCTCCTTTAAACTATCATCCCATCTTTTCTCACCAGAGTGATTGATACAAAACTGCAATTTGCAATATTCAGGATGAAAACGTAAAAACTGTGCTGCCCATTCGGGTTTCCAGTACCTCACCAGATCGGATAAGCTAAATGACGCATCATAAGGAGAGCTGATGCTACCATCTTCCCTGGTCACCGCATTATCCGTGTATAAAGTTTCAGTATTGCCCAAATTACCATCAAATGCACCGTGTTTAAAATAAAGCTGCAACACATTGGTAGCCGTTTCCAAAAGATTACCTGATTGATCAACCATGGCATATTGCCCCCCTGGCGAAACATCCAATAACATAGGATTCTGGTACTCATCACAAGGAGAAGTGTTTCCGCAACCAGCTTCAAGCGCAGCAACCTTGGTCAGAAGATCATCATAAGTGCCAGAAATAAAATCCTGATAAGGAGCCGAGGTTTCGCCCAGTTGATTGAGCTTATCGATAAACATTGTAGTAAAGTCTGTTTTACTGCCCAGTTTTGCCCTTGCTGTTTTACAGTCAGAAAAGCAATCCTGAAAACGGCTCTCGGTCAGATATTTCAATACAAAATCAGACTGTTTCTTAATGTGCAGTCCTTCTTGTCCTTTTCTAACATATTCATCAGTAAAATAATTGATAACCCGTTCGCTGAGGTTAAAATTAAAAGTGATATAATATTCGCCTATTTGGTTAAAAGCTGTTTCTATGGTACTAGCGTAAATGCCAGCATCATCACAGTTTGAAGTTTCTGAGCCTATTTTAACGGGAGAAGCTGTACTATACACAATCACGTTGCAATTATCGCGTATAGTAATACCCAGTTCATAATAACAATTGCTGCAAGGCTTAAAAGCAGTACCAGGATATTCTGAAATCAATTTTTCAATATCATACTTTAAGGTAACCGGACCTGTTACTGATGCGGTGTAGGTTGTTGTTGCATTTAAGCTTAAACGACTGGCATCAAAACTAAACTGTTCAGGTTTTAATATCTTCATGCTGATCTCCCGGGCATCAGGTTTATTATCTAAACCCGAAACATTGCCAGGTGTATTGCCCGTTAATGCTGTTGCGATGGTTTTACCACTTGCATTAAGGTAGCTGATACCGATCTGCCCATTAGGGTCGACCACCATGTTTTTAAGATAATGCTCGGCAAAACCTACATCATTACCAAACAATCTATCCAGTTCCCACTGCTCTGGTTTCGAATAAAAATACTGGGTAGTATGTTTTTCGGAAGTTCCTGGCTGAAAGGTATAACCAACACCGCCCTGCAATTTTATACGTCCGGTATTATCAGGTGTATATTGTGTTACTGATAAAGGGTAACCACCGGCATCTGGAATATACTGATTAAAGGATGTTAGGTTTTTAAACTGGTTTTGCGGAGAGTAATATTGTGATGCTCCTGATGCTACATTTAAGGCCCCGGGTAAAGGTTCGCAGGTGGCAGCATTTAAGTCGGCATAGCTATATGGAACATTATTTGCATTTCTGTTAAAAGATGGAAAATAATGTAAGGCTTGGTTGGTTGTACTTTCTCTAACAGGAGCAGGTAAAATACTGGCAGCAGCGCGTCCAAACTGATCGTAAACATTTTCCTGTACTACCGCTACATCATCACTATTATTAAGGGTTACGGTTTGGCGTCCTCTTAGCGATCCATCAAAATAACTTACTACTTCTTTCTTTTTACCTTCTTCGGCATAAGTGGCAGAATATTGCCAGTTTAAATTTTCCTGATGCCAGCTTGGCTCCCATACTGCATAAGTATTGTTATCTTCCTGTTTATAAAACCAGTCTCCAGTATTTCTAAGTCCATCTGCCGTGTATTGCACCTGTCGCATCCTTACCAGGATATATTTGGCATTATACAATAACGAAATGGCATAGTTTTGTTCGTGCGTAGTTATTCTAGTGGCATTGTTTCTAAATATTGCAGCAATATCATCATTTGAATATGTCCCACTATTAATTTTTAGGGCATCTGCAATGACTTCCCATTCCGATCCACTGTCAATACCCACCCATTCTATATCGTATTCTTCTGCACCTGGTATTAAAGACCAGCTCAGCTTTAATTGATTATCCTGAACACTTCCATTACTTAACCGTTGTACTCCATGTGTTTTCGACACATCTCCTTGCTGACCATTAATACCCAAAAAAAGATAGGGTTTAAAAGCATATTTACGATCGATATTGATCATGCTGCTTAACTGCAATATTGGCGGCAATTGAGCACCAAATTCAGGGCTATTTATCGAAATAACATAAACTTTTACATAATAACCATTCTGAAAGCTATAAGTATCAATGCCCTTATAAACCGCTCCGGTTTTTTTATCGTAATTTACCTTAAGTTCTACGTCTTCGATTTTGGTTGCTTCTATTTGTTCTGGTGAACTAAAATATTCGACCCTGATTTTTAAGCTGCAGCTAAAAGACTGGCTAATGGCCTCTTCATCTAAAACCTGTAAGTTAATGGAATTTTTAACCGAAATATTTGTAATATCAGCCCAGTTAAACGATGTGTTTTTAAATTTTTCATCTTTTACCAATAACGAGTCGCCTACCTTAATGCTGCCCTTTAAGAAGTTTTGATAGGGTTCTACCGCTGCAAATGCATATTGTTGCAGCAATACCAATAAAGAAACCACAAAAATAAAACGGAGCGTTTTTAACATAACTGTAAATTATTTCTTAATAAAATCTTGTTTTAATTAGGCGCAATTACCTAATTATCCTCGTTTACTTCAGTTTGAAACAATACGCTGCAGTGCATATTAACATCCCAAAAACTGCTTTTTTTTGAACAGGTCAGCCTATTGGCCCACCTCTATCACCTCGTAACCACTATAAGCATTAACAGCCTTAAATCCTTTGCCTGTTTTTGTTACCATTCTTTCAATAGAAAGCATAGCATCCTCATTGATATTACTGTTTTTTGAATATTTCATTGAAATGGTTTTATCCATTTTAGGATTTAATGGATCATCCAGATTGCTTAGTCTAATCAGAACTTCAGTTGGTTTGAATGTTTCACTGTTAAAAGTAATACTGTATTCTTTACAGGTAACATGATGAGGATTAATCAATGCTATTTTCCGCAGTCCTTCAGGTGCTGGCATTTCGACAACATTATATCTTTCTTCCCGTAAATGTTCTACCAGTTTTTCCAATTGCGGAAACATCAACTGAGGGGCAATACGCTTATGAGATGAAATCATAATCTTTTTCTGTAGCCCATCTGTTTGCACGCAATAAGATCTGGTATTCAGCATTTCTACCAAATTCAGCTTATAATAAAAGTTACTGTCTCTCTTTACAAAACAATAAGCCGCATTGTTAACATTTACTGAGCTATCATTACCGTCATGAACACTTAATGTTCCTGAAATAAAAAGTCGATCAGCGTTAAAATCAATTGCTCTACCAGCCTGGGTAAATAGTTTTAGTTTTACGGTATCAATACTTATAGTTTCAACTGTATCTTTCACGTTTACCGTTTTTACAGTTGTTTTATTCGCAATCATTTTAGCACTGGAGTAGGCCACAACCAATAGGGCTAATATGCCAACTGATAAAAAGAATATTTTTTTATGTAGTGTTTTCATATTATAGGTTCTTTTTTCTGTACGATGAACGGTTTTCCTTAATGGTAGCAATACCTCTTTCCGTTTCCTTCTTCACACGCACTAATGATCCTTCATCATCATATTCGTAAAAGGTTGCAAAAGCATTTTCATCAAGTTCGGCCATCAGTTTAAAATTACGGCTGTCGTAGGCATACGATTTTAAATGAGCATCTTTGGGATGGATCCTGATGTCATCAATATAAATTCCATCATAATTAGCTTTTAACAGGAAGTCCATTTTATGATATCCGCTAACTTGTGTCCTTATCCTGCCTTCCAATAATTTCCATCCTTCTACAACGGCTTTATAGTTTAATTCAACCGGATAGCTATAACCATAATTAGGAACCTGGTAATAGGCACTTATGTTAACACTCTTATTTGTTGGCTGGTTATCTTTTACCCAAACGTTAAAGATATATTCGTTTCCCTGTACCGGTTCAAAACCACGTGGCAGTAAACCATAATTATTTAGCAGGTTAAACTCGCCATTATTGTTACGGGTTAGGTATGGCATTGTTTTTTGCTCTTTATTGTGTTTTACAGTAGAAAGTACAATTCCATCTGTTGACAATGCCAAACTGTAATTCCCTGAGTGTGATACCGAGTTAGAAATCGACCAGTATAATGGTTGATTATAGGGCTTCGAAACAAATTCCTTAACCACATTGGTATCAGGTACAACAGTATGGCGACCGCGATCCTCAAAGCTATTGACATAGATTTCTCTGTTCCTGGCATTGGATGCAACAGCCGATGGCAATTCTCCCTTAAAATCGAAACTTGCTGCGCTATATCGGTTTAAGGCATCTTTATTTTCTAGTTCCTGCCCGTATTTATCATATTGAGTTATAATATTGGAGGTGATCCATTTGGTGGTTGAAGGGTTTCCGATTATGTTATTCCAAAGCCCACCAAAATTCCAATACGAACTAAAAGTCTTAATATAACCAGCATTGGCTGTATTCATTCCTTTCTTACCCAAAGTGAAAATATTGTCGTAAGCCCTGTTCTCCTGATATACTTTTTGTGTATTTGGCCGCCAGTTACCTTTTATTCCCTGTACAAAAGGATTGTAAAACGTTTCATAAGTAAAATGCCATGTTTTAAGACCATTAATGGTCCTAAAACTTTGTATATCATAATTATATGCGAGAGAAGATGTTGAAAATATGGTTGCAGGTACATTAACGCTTGAGGCAGATAGAACATTTTGTATGTCATCCCGGTAAATTTCCACACCAATACTTCCTGGATTATTCGGCCAGTTGTTGTATGCATTAGAAATATTATATCCTTCAACTTCAATTTTATGTGTTCCCGCAGCGAGATAAACAGGAACAATAGTCCAATATTCAAAAGTTTCAGGGGAATTTACAGTGGGTTGTAATACATTATTATCAATTGTAATTTTAATTCTATCATCACCTGCAAACCCAATGAAATAATATTTACTAACCGGAGCATCAAATGTCGAGGTAAAGCCTAAGGGTTCAGCTACGCTTGCAGGAATACTTGTATCCGGCCATATTCCAATATTTATTAATCTGGAGTTTAAATAATCATTGCTGAAATTATAATAATCTGGATTTCCACATGGAGCATTAAAAAAGTTACCTTCAGCATCGCATGGATTATAAAAGCGGGATCCCGAACGACCATGCTCAGAGTTATATCCAGCAATTCTGAAGTTGAAAGTAGAAGAGGTATTCTCAATACGGTCTGTTACCTGCCCTAAGGCATCAACTGGCCATTCATCATCATAAGTGGTAAGCGATGCAGATAATACCTTCATCTGGCTTAAATCGCCATTAATATTTAGTTTATTATTTTTTATCGGATTATTTACCGATACAATGCTCTCGGTTCCGGCCGATAGAAGGTTTCTATAGCCAGAGTGTACTACCTTGAATTTTTTGGCATCGTCGGTTCCGGTTATAGACTTTAATACTTTTCCTCTTTGATCAATCAATAATTTGGTTGGTTCTAATAATGGAAGATCCAAATACTCAGGATGACTGGGAGAACTATTGACAATTAAAGATCGATTATCAACTACCCAGTAATGCACTCCAGATGCAATATTAACTAACTCATCTCCTTGGGTAAGTAAGCTCCAGTAAGCGTCATTAATTTCGTATAGGCTGTTTAAGGAAACATTTTTAAGCACCATCCCTTGATTTTGATAGGCTCCTCCCATTTTACGGTAAGCCCAATAAGCAGGTAAATTAAGCGAGTAATAATCTTTATTAAATTCATTCTGCGTTTTAGTTAGTAGCGCTTCTCCCGTTACTCCATCATAGGCTACATTTTCTACCGAAATAGAAGAACCATTTTCTTTTTTAACCACATTTTTAATTAACCCATTGGTTTGAATAACTTTTACCGCACATGCTGATCTGAATAGTTTATATTCGTTATTACTATTAATTGGAAAATGGGGAATGGGTATCGGCGTTAGAAAAATGGGTATAACATCAACGCCCAGGTTTATAGTCTGGCCCGAATTGTTTGTTTCCTGTTCTCTAAAATCAGTGTAGAATTCTATGTCTCTCCCAATTATACCAGAGGTAACATTGCCGTTCTGTTTAACAATACTTACTTTATTATCTAATTTTTTTTCTACAGCATTTTGGTCTTCAACCTGATAATTGTATTCAGTTGAAGATATATCTACTCCAGAATTATTAAATATCCGGTTGGCCTTAGGCTTTCCATGCATATCGTTCAGTTCTATACAATAGCCTTGAGATAATACCAATTCTTCTATACTGCTGGTTTGAATAAGAGAATAACTACTTTGTGGTTTGGGGTTATATTTTTTTAAAGGCAAAATATTAACCCTTACCGGAAAGTCTCTAGCGGTATAAAACTCATTAACAACGTACCCGGTTTTAGGGATCTGATCAGGAGGAAGAGCACCACTTGCATCAAGATCTTTTACAGTTATTTTGCTATAACCAACACTTGGTGCTGGGTATAAAGACTCTCCAAAAGGCGCTTCCAATTCGAAATAATTATTAATCGTACCTTTTATTTTCTGAACATAAGGCACCGGCTCCTTTAGGGCATTTTCATCATTACCAATAGACGGCTCATAAGTAGCTACACCACTGCTTATTTTTTTTCCATTGCCCGATTTAGTTGTGTATTCATAACGCTGTCCATAAATCCCCTTGGGTGCATTTGTGCCAGTTAGTACATCCCATTCATCTTTTATAGTAACCTGCTTAACCCTAGCGCCACCACCTAATTTTGCTGATGACGTTAAGCTTATACGTGCAAAAGATTTCCCTGCTTCAACTGTACTACAATAGCCTTTTCGAAGTGCCTTTTGATAAAAATTTTCGCGAAGTTCTTTTAAGTTTCCAGCGGCGTTCATCACTGCACTAACCGCTGCAGCTACTCCTGTGTTACGATTATCTCCTACCCTGTTTTGGTAACCTGGATATGCAAATTTCGGATATTCGTTTTTCATTTTTTGCCAGGCGGCAAAACGGATAGGATTGGTTGCTGGTCCGCCCTCAGCTATTTGTTCTAGATTAAGCTTTGCTACTCCCGAATTAACCGTAACTGAAGTTACTCTACAATAAGCCGACACAAAATCGACTCCATTATTACTGGAAGGTGCATTTGCTGTACTAACATTAATTTGCGATTTGGTATAGATATAGTCAGATCCATTTAAATAGGTGTTCTTAAACCATTGGGTTTGATCTTGTCCCAACGGAGGAACCGAATCTATATTAAGTTGTATGGCATTCGCATTACTTAAACCTGTACCGTCGGGAAAACCATAAGGAACCATAACTGCTGCATGCTTGTTTTGCACATAAGCATAATCATCTGCTTCGTATTTCACTTCTATATTCCCACCGGAAGGTAATTCGATATTACTAATATGCCATAAACCCGCAACCTCATCGGCATATGCTTTATCCTGGGTTGCGTAAGGGTATTCCTCATTTGTTAAATTTCCGGGATTAGTTTGATTTTTATAGTTGCCCCAACGGTCTGTCATCATCGTTCCATAAGGGATATCGACGCCATTAATTTTTGAGTTATATGTAAACACATAAGGATGATATTGGCCCTTATGGGTATTTCCATACTCAAACCAAACCTTTTTTAAGGTTAATTTACCGCCTCCGCTTGCTATCGAATTTGGTGTATTCGGGCATAGATCATATCCATATTCAAATTTTACAACCTTAATGGGTTTGCTTAAATTCTCTTTGGAATATAAACGGATCTCTTTTAGGCATTTTTGCCTTGTCCCCAGGTCTAAAGCACCTTTCCAATCTGTTACGCCTAAACCATCGAGTCTGTCTTCTGTGATAAAAAAAGCAATCTTAGTTTTTGATTCTATTGAATGTACATAGTAAATTTCCTTTTCACCATAAACGATAGATCCCTTATCATCATCAGGATCGGCAAGTAAGGCCCTGTTTAAGCTGCCTTCCGGCACATGCGAATCTCCATTTTTCTTATTGCCGAAAGGAGTGCGCCACTTATATGAATCAATTTTGCTGTAGTTAAACTTAATCCCAGTCCCGTTGTCGTCTAAACTTATTCCATCTCCCGTTTTATCTACATAGTCGGGCGATAAAATTCCACTGATCAGATAGCTGTAAACATATGCAGGTTGCGAATCCTTATGATAATAATTATCAAGTCCCTGATTATCATGATTAATTTCATTGCCATTCATAGGCACATCTACTTTACCCGTACCGTTATTTCCAGCATTGTTTACCGCAAATGAAATTTCTTGTTGTTCTTTATTATAAACCGGAGTACCATATACCATCCGCTGGCCAGAGGTATTGGTTACTGTTATTTCAGAGATATGATGCGGTTTATGAATACCAACGGTCCTGCCAATATTTGTACGTATAGTCTCCGAATACCGCGGATCAAAATTTTGTCCATCAATAAAACTATAGGTTTCTATCTCTTTGTTAAGACCGGCCATTGAGGCTTCTAATCCCGTCAGATAAGAAATTGAAGTACTCAGAATTTCACGTTTGTCTTTTTCTATTTTTCCAGCTACAGGCAATACATTACTGCTAAAATTGTTTACCGTGCTAAAACTTGATGATGCTGTTTTATTTGAAGTTGAAATCGAAAGTGGAGTTGACGCATATATCTTCGATACCATCGAACTATCTTCAATATTTTTGTCTTCGGCATTTCGAAAGAAAACGTGTTGCCTGGCAGGATCAGTAGTGGGTTCATCCTGAAAATCACCATTTTTTAAATAATTGTTGTCATTCGTCCATTTCCTGGTCACATTCGAGGTTGATTGATTGAAAGCAGTTACACCACCATGTGCATATGTGCCAAATCCAATATCACCACCCGTACTGTTTACTTCAGAATGATCTGCAACCTCATTATCAAAGTAAACACCAGTGCCCCCCCTATAGAGCCTAAATTGGCCAGAACCTACCTGGCTGTTGTACGCAAATACATCTGGCGTAGCAATTGGCAAAGCCAGGTTTGGCAATTCGGGAATTACCGGATTATCTTTTTCTCTAATATAATCATGCAAAGCTTTTCTTTGATTTTTTCCGCGCTCGGCATACAAATACCCGTATTCAGGATTTCTGAAATTGCCGCCATTAGAGATATACCTTTCACTCTTATAACCTGTTCCACCTGCACTAGCGTAAACGCCAAAAACAGTTCCACCAACATCTATACTAAAAGAACCATACCTAGAAGTATAGGGTACCTGGAGTTTTGGCATTATCGGCTCTGTATTATAGGAAATAGATGAGGAAGTATTATAAGTTATAAAACTCTTACCGAAACTTAACGTTTTCAACCCAGAACGGCTATTATAGCCTAAAGAGGAAGTAAAGCCTGCATTTACAACAGCTTTTTCTTCTTTAATAGCGTGAATAGATAAAGATGCATTAGGTGTTACATCTACGCCCGAAGCTGTGTTTGATAAAATACCAATCCCGAGTCCGGCTGTAAGCTGACCGTCATTAATCAGTGAAAAAGACATTCCAGCATTTGCACCAATTTCGGCTCCTATGCCTGTATAATTATCACTAAAAATGCCAAAAGTTAATGAGCCGTTCAACCCAAAAATGCCAAAAGTTAATGAGCCGTTCAACCC